>DATGVD010000391.1:0-9752 GCA_035300785.1 Pyrinomonadaceae bacterium
CTCCTTTGCGTCTTTGCGTGAACCAGCTTTGTTTGCGACTGCTCAGGTAGACACAAATGCGCAAAATGTTCATTGACGGCTCGTTTGTCGAGAGTCTTTCGGGCGAAACTTTCGCGGTTGAGAATCCGGCGACCGAAGAGATTATCGACGATGTTCCTCGGGCGCGCGCCGAAGACGCCGGTCGCGCGGTGCTCGCGGCGTTGAAGGCGCAGGATGATTGGCGCTTTGTTCCCGGAATTGAAAAGT
Source organism: Pyrinomonadaceae bacterium (assembly GCA_035300785.1). Lineage (GTDB taxonomy): Bacteria > Acidobacteriota > Blastocatellia > Pyrinomonadales > Pyrinomonadaceae > UBA11740. The sequence continues at coordinate 247 of DATGVD010000391.1, forward strand.
GCGAGCTGCTGCACGGGGCCGCGCGCAACATGCGCGAACATCGCGAACGAATTGCGACGCTCCTGACGCGGGAAGGCGGCAAGCCGCTGATTGAAAACATGGATGAGGTCGAGTGGGTCGCGGCGTGCTTTGATTACTACGCCGAAGTCGGCCGCCATGAATCCGGTCGCGTGATTCCTCCGGTGCAGCGTCACCAGATGAACTTCGTCATGAAGGAACCCTACGGCGTCGTCGTCTGCATCGTGCCGTGGAACTACCCTCTGCTTTTGATGTCCTGGAAAGTCGCGCCCGCGCTGATGGCCGGCAATGCCGTGATCATCAAGCCTTCGGAGCTCACGCCGCTTTCGACCTTGCTGCTTGCGGAGATCGCCTTTCAGGAATTTCCGAAAGGAGTTGTCAACATCGTCACCGGTTATGGTCAGGAAGCGGGCGAGCCGCTGGTCGGTCACCGGCACACGCACGTCATCGCATTCACCGGCAGCGTCGCCACCGGAAAACGCATTGCGCAACTCGCGGCCGAACGCGTCAAGAAAGTAAATCTCGAACTTGGCGGCAACGATCCTTTCATCGTCTGCGATGACGTCGATCTCGAAGTTGCCGTGCGCGGCGCAGTCTGGGCTGCATATCTCAACATGGGCCAGGTGTGCACTTCAGGCGAGCGCTTTTACGTTTTCGATTCTGTCGCCGACAAGTTCATCGATCGCTTTATTGAATGTGCCGGGGATTTACGAATCGGCAATCCCATGGGCCCGGATGTAGATCTTGGCCCGATGATCTCCGCGGCGCAACGCGAGAAGGTGGAAAGGAAACTCGATCAGGTTCGCGAGATGGGCGCGACTGTGCTTTGCGGTGGCAAGCGGCCGGCGAATCCGGCGCGCGGCTACTATTTTGAACCGACCGTCGTGGTCGATGTCGATCATTCGATGCCTTTGATGCGCGAAGAAACGTTTGGCCCGGTCGCACCGATCATGAGGGTCAAAGACATCGACGAAGCCATCGCGCTGGCCAACGATTCCGAATACGGCCTGGGCGCGAACATTCTGACGAACAAACTCGAGTACGCGATGAAGGCCGCGGAACGAATCAAAGCCGGCACGTTCTGGATTAATGATCCGCTCACCGACAATGATGCGGGACCGTTTGGCGGCATGCGCATGTCAGGCGGCGGGCGCGAACTAGGCATGGAAGGTTTGGAAGAGTTTCGCGAAACAAAACACGTCCACCTCGATTACCAACTCGAGCTGAAACCTTATTGGTATCCGTACGACTGGAGCAAAGGCCGCAAGACCGAGTGATCGAACTTGCGAAGGAGTAGTCCATGCTCACTGAACGACTACGTAGTTTTCCGTGTCCGAGGTGTAACGAACTCATAAACACCGGTATGGACAGGTGCAGTAATTGTTCGGCTCCGATTGATTCCGCCGAGGCCGAAGCCGCCGCCACCATTCAGGACCAGGTCAACCGAGCGTATAGCGACGCCAGTTTCATGAGAAACATGGCGGTCGGTTGCTGGGTTTTCTTTTTGATTCGCTACATCCCAATCGTCGGCATCGCCGGATTGGTGGGAATGTTCATCCTGATGGTGCTGGTGCCGATTAGGTTGGCGATGTGGCAAGTAAGGTTTGGAGGACTCAAGACCAACGATCCCGATCATAAACGAGCGAAGACTAATCGGAATGTCGCTTTCCTGATCTGGATTCCACTGCCCATCTTGTTGGGATTTGCATTTCTGGTTTTGGCATATGCCCCCTGAGCTGTGCCCCTGCTTATGAAGATCATCATCCTTGGAGGCTGTGGCGCGATGGGATCGGAGGCGACCCGCGATCTCGCGCGCACCAGCGACTTTGAAGAGATAGTCATTGCCGACGCCGACCTGGCGCGAGCGAAAGCGCTGGCTGGCGAACTCGGTGGCGGACGAGTGCGCGCCATTCAGGTTGATGCGAACGATGAAGCTGCATTGACTGGTAGCCTGCGTGGCTTTGATGTGGTCGCGAATTGCACGACTTATCATTTCGGATTGATCGTTACTCGGGCGGCGATCAATGCGGGCGTCAACTACCTCGATCTGGGCGGGCTCTACAACACGCCAAAGCAGCTTTTGATGGATGAAGACGCGCGGCGCGCGGGTGTGACTATTTGTCTGGGCAGTGGCGCAACGCCGGGCGTTACGAACCTGATGGCCCGAGCTGCCGCCGACCAGCTCGATCAAGTCGACGAAGTGCACATCGCTTTCGCTTCGTTCCGATCGATTGCGCCTTCACCGGGTTTACTCGACACTGTACTGGATGAGTTTAGCCCTGACAGCAAAAGATTTTACTGGCAGGAAGGAGAGTTCATCGAAACGCCGGCGTTCTCTGGCGCCAGGCGGGTCCGTTTTGCTGATCCGGTAGGCGAGATTGAAACGTTCTTCGTGCCTCATTCCGAGACGCACACCGTTCATCGATTCATCGGCAAAGGCGTGCGCCGAGTCGATGTGCGCGGTACCTGGCGGCCGGAGATCATGCGCGCGCTGCGCACCTTCGCTGATTTGGGATTGACGGGCGAGGCCACCGTTGAGTTGGATGGCCATACGATTCCGACCAGAGAGTTTTTGCGCGCTCACATTCTTGAGCACGCCGCGAACTTTTGCGGGGAAGGCGAGTGGGCTTTCCTGCTGAACGTGGAGGTGCTCGGACAGCTGAACGGACGCGCGTCGCGGATTGAATACTTCAGCCGGCATCCGGCGCGCGCGGAGTGGGGAACGGCGGCGACGGCGATGATGACTGGAATTCCAGCTTCGATTGCGGCGCAGAAACTAGCGCGCGGCGAAGTAAGTCGAACGGGAGTGCTGGCGCCCGAAGCGTGTTTCGAGCCGGCGTCGTTTTTCGCGGAGCTTGCCGCCCGCGGAATAATCATCGAACAGCGTGTGTAGGCGGTGGGTCAGTTTCAAAATTCTGCAAGGATAAGATCAGTTGTTAACTGGGAGCGCGGGCGCCCTCGCCCGCACAGCGTGCGCCGCACGCTCAAAGTTTCACAAACGTGTGCGGACTTCCAGAAGATCGTGTCCGCGCTTCGCGATCAATGCGGGCGAGGGCGCCCGCGCTCCCAGTAACCGAACGCAATCAATGCTTTTTCTTCCGGCGCCTGACTTTCTCATGCACCGCTTTCGTCAAACGGGCCACGCGTTCGGCTTTGGTTTCGCTTTGACGAGGGCCAGGGCCGGGTTCGTCGCCATGATGCTCATGCATCTCTTCCTGAGCTTTGTGAAAATCGAATTCGTTCAAGCGCGCGCCGGTGCCGACCTTATAAGTCTCGATGTTCCGGGTTTGACCTCGCATGATTGCTCCCTTCGTTGGCCCAGACTTAAGTGTCCTACGAACGTCTCTTCTCCCTCTCCCTTTGGGAGGGGAAGAAACCAGGCATCTTAGATTCAAGGACCATAGTCTTCTATTACTCAATTTCGTCAGGGCTTCTTCGCAGGAGTTTCCTCTGTCTTCGGCAGGCCCAGTTTGTAGCTCTCAATATCGGCAGAGAAGTGTTTGTAGTCGCTCCACTCGAGCGTCTGGTTTATGTCGCCGCCACCAAACAAGAGCACCTTGATCGACAGATTAATCTGCGCAAAGCGCGGCATCCAGAATCCCTCCTTCAACCGCATCTGCTCCATCACCAGGGCGGCGCCCGGACGGAGCGAAAGCACTAAGCCACCGCCCATCTTAAAGCCTTCGGCCAAACGCGCCTCCAATCGAATTACCTGCTTATCGAGGGGATCGATCCAGACAACTCCGACAAGTTTGGAGATCAGACTCTCCTGACGGGTGCTGGGTTTGAATCCGGGTTGGACCCGGAAATCGAAGACGATGGTTTCGCGATCCTGAAAGCGTTCACGACGGGGCGAGACAAATTCACAGTGTCTGAAGAATTGCGATATCTCGACGTCTTCGCTTTCATCCTGCTTGCTCTTGGACGCTTTTTCCCGCTCGCGGGCCGCGCGCCGCTCTGCTGCTTTCTGCGCGTCCTTGTCTTTGTCGCGTTCAGCTTTCAGAAACTCTTCCATTACTCGCTTATCTTCTTTGGCCGCGCGATCGCCGGACAGAGCGACACCGTTTTCGCTGATCAGTTTCATAATCGGCGCGCGATTCGCGACCGGAAAGACCTCGAACACTTTGACGGTCTCTTTCTTCAGCACGCCTTTGCCGTCGATTTCGCGTTCGGTCTGCTTCTGCAGGAACGAGTATTCCGTGACGCGTTTCTCAACCGCGTCCTGATTCTTGGAAACCTCGTGCAGCAGCGTGGTCACGTCCAAAGCCTCAACGCTGCGAGGCGGATCGAACAGATTCGCAGCCAATCCGGAGTTGTAGGTCACTCGCCTTAGTCTGACCGTGAGTTCGTCTGTGCCATTCTCGCTGATGTGGAGTATGTGAGGTTCGAGAATGTTTTCTTCGCGACGGTAATCTTCAAACCTGATAACCATCCTGGGGGCATCGCACTGAACCGAAACGATTAACCTGGTTGACGCGCTGAAGAGATATCGAAAGCGAGCGCCCGCGCGCGACGAGAATTCAACTGTGTAGACGGCGCCGGCCGGCGAATTATCCAGCGACATCACCCGGGCAAGAACGTTGACCTTTTTGTAATCGACCAGATGGGAGGCATCCAGAGCCGTCAGTAATTTCGCGTTGGCGGAGTCAGAGCCGGTAAGCGTGCGCAGTTGACCGTCGATCCCGCGTGCCCAGGCCGACCTGGGAGTTACCGCTGAGATGATCTGCCCATTCGGAAACGTAGTTTCTGATCGCTGCGAGGCCGGCGCTTGATACTGAATTTTCATCAAGCTAATGGAGCGGTCGCCGGGCTCAGACGTCCACTCGTAAGTGGCGTCACGGATCGAGCTCACCTGTTTCTTCCCGCCGATCGCTTTCAAATAGTTGTCGACGATCTTTTCGGCCGCCGGAAGTTTTTTGGTTTGCTGCGCGAGTGCGGGCTGGCACTGCAGGGCGATGACGACGAGAACGATCCACGAAGGCACACGAAATCGCACGAACAGACTCTGTATGCTTCGTGTGGTTTCGTGGATCGTCTTACCTGGCAACATTCACTCTCTAAATGACGCTTCTCGTTTTTTCAACCTGCTTGACACCGCAAACAACGCGTTCGTATAGTTCAGATGCCAGGCCGGCTTAGCTCAGTTGGTAGAGCGTGCGATTCGTAATCGCAAGGTCATCGGTTCAACTCCGATAGCCGGCTCCAACTAAATCTAAACTTCGACAGTCAATTAGCGCAACGTTGGGGGGCCGCCACGGGTCGCCTTTGACGCCTTCCCCTGCGATCACTTCGGATTTCCCCTTCGTGCATTGAAACAATATCTAAAAGGCGCGCGTATCCAGTCCAATCCGTGCCGTAGGAGACAAAATGGATGTCAACCAGTAGAAGAAAATTTCTCAAACTGTCAGCCCTCGTGGGCGGAAGTGTGGGCTTGGGCTTGATGCCCGGCGCAGCGGAATTGTTTGCGGGCTCTGTAGGTAAGGCGGTCAAGCCCATGCGCATTTTGATTCTTGGCGGCACCGGGTTCACCGGCCCTTTCCAGGTTCAATATGCGCTCAGCCGCGGTCATAAGGTCACGGTATTCAATCGCGGCAAGACGCATCCGGGTGATCTCCCCAGGGAAGCCGAACAGTTGCTGGGCGATCGTAATGGTCAGCTCGACGCGCTCAAAGGCAGAAAGTGGGACGTCGTTGTAGACATCCCGACCACGCTGCCGGTGTGGGTTCGTGATGCGGCGCAAATCCTGAAAGGGAACGTCGATCGCTACGTCTTCATCTCGACGATTTCAGTCTATTCAGACAACAGCAAGCCGGGCATGGACGAGAGCGGGCCTTTGGCCAGGTATGAAGGCGCGGACGCAATGAAAGAAACGCAGGAGACTCTGCGCGCCTCAAGATTCGGACTATACGGACCGCTGAAAGTTCTTTCGGAACAGGAAGCTGAAAAATGGTTCCCGGGAAAGGCGCTGATCATTCGTCCCGGATTGATTGTAGGCCCCGGCGACGAGTCTGATCGCTTCACCTACTGGCCGGTACGAATTGATCGGGGCGGTGAAATCCTCGCGCCCGGTAAGCCTTCCGACGCGGTTCAGTTCATCGACGCACGTGACCTGGCCGAGTGGACAATCCGCATGGTCGAGCAGGGCACTACCGGGACTTTCAACGCCACCGGACCCAAATCAAAGTTGACGATGGGTGAGATGCTCGAGGGCATTAAGAAGGCGACGAAGACTGAGTCTCGATTCACCTGGGCCGACGCCGACTTCCTGGCCGCGCAAAAGGTCAGGCCGTGGAGTGACATGCCCGTGTGGGTTCCGCCGCGAGGCGACTCAGCCGGCTTTGCTGAGATCAGCATCAAGAAGGCTTTGGATAAGGGGCTGACTTTCCGCGCGATTCCCGACACGAGCCGGGCGACGCTCGACTGGTTCAGAAAGCAGGCCCCCGAACGACAGGCTAAGTTGAAGGCAGGACTTACGCCGGAGCGCGAAGCCGAAGTGCTGGCCGCATGGCACGCAAAAACGAAATAGGGCGGTTCTTGTTTTCTGACTCCCTCTCCCTTTTGGGAGAGGGTCAGGGGTGAGGCCTTAGCGGCGAGCCCTAATCCCTCTTTCCCAGACCTTCTCCCAGAGGGAGAAGGAAGTAAGACCTTGAATAGCGAAAACCAACCAGAAGCCGGATCATCGGCGATTACCGGATTTGTCTCGCGCTGCTTCGTGTGATTTCGTGGATCGTGCACTGGTCCAAAAAAAAGAAAAGCGAGCCACGAAATCACTCGAACGGATCCGAAGCATAATGACCAATGTCCAATGACAAATGGAAAATGATCCGGCTCTTACAGAAGGCGGTCGACGTAAAAGCGTCAGAAGTCCGCGCGCTCTGCCTGGGATTCATTTATTACTTTCTGATCTTTTCCAGTTACTACGTCATTCGTCCGATCCGCGACGATATTGGCGCCGCCAACGGCATCGATAAATTACCGTGGCTATTTACGGGCACGATGATCGCGATGCTGTTCGCGAACGCGCTCTTCGCGGCGCTGGTCGTTAAGTTCTCCCGCCGGCGTTTCATTCCCATCGCTTACCGCTTCCTGATTGCCAACCTCCTGATATTTTTCGGGCTCCTGCTGATGCTTTCCAAAGAGCATCAGGTTTGGGTGGGGCGCGCCTTTTTTGTCTGGACCAGCGTCTTCAATCTCTTCGTGGTTTCGGTGTTCTGGGCCTTCATGGTGGACGTGTTCAGCACCGAGCAGGGAAAGCGTCTGTTTGGTTTCATCAGTGTCGGCGGAACGCTGGGCGCGATTGTGGGTGCGGCAATCACTGCCACACTGGTGCAGAAAATCGGAAGCCTGAACCTTCTTCTGATTTCCGCGGTGTTACTTGAACTTGGCGCTCAATGCGTGCGGTTGTTTCCCACGACCTTCGAGAGTTCAGCGTCCTCAAAGAAAAAGGATGCCGGCGAAGCGCCCATCGGCGGCAGCATCTGGGCCGGGATCATTCACAACCTCAAGTCGCCGTATCTGCTCGGCATCTGCGGTTACATGTTCCTGTATGCAACGACCTCGACGCTGCTATATTTTCAGCAGGTTGATATCGCGGCCCATGCTTTTGCGGATCGCGCCGTGCGCACGGCTTTCTTTGCCAAAATAGATTTGGTCGTAAACGTCCTGGCGATTCTCGGTCAGACTCTTCTGGCGGCCAGACTAATTAAATGGCTCGGCGTCGGAGTCACCCTGGCGCTGCTGCCGGCCATGAGCGTGATTGGATTTACCGTGCTGGGAGTCGGGCCAACTCTTATCCTGCTGGTGGTCTTTCTCACCTTGCGGCGCGCGACAGACTTCGCGCTCGCCCGGCCCGCGCGCGAAACACTGTTTACGGTCGTGAGCAGGGAAGATAAGTACAAGGCGAAGAATTTGATCGACACGCTTGTCTATCGCGGGGGTGATCAGTTCGGAGCATGGTCGACGAACGTGATGCGTAGGATGGGCCTGGGATTAGCACAAGTCTCGCTAGTCGCCGCGCCCATCGCCGTCATCTGGCTCTTCGTTAGTCTCTGGCTGGGACGAAGGCAAGCGGGAATGACGCGTGAGGCGGAAACGGCTACCGCAACACCCATCGGCCACTGAGGTTGCGGCGACAACGCCTCATGCGGCCGCATCATATCCATCGGCCTTCGCCGGCCAGGCGACGATGAAGAGCAGCGTGCCGATGATCGCCGTCACGATCAAACCAAAGAAGCCGGCGTCCCAGCCGTAACGCTGCACCAGCGCGCCCAATCCCCAACCGGAAAGCACTGTGCTCGCATAGCCGAAGATGCTCGTCAGTCCGATCGCAGTTGCGGCGGCGCGCTTGGTCGCCAGATTTGCGGCGGTCACGGCGAGCAAACACTGCGGGCCGTAAACAAAGAAGCCGGCGGCGCCCAGCACCGCAGTGGTCAGCAGTTCAGAGTGCAACGGAAGTTTCCAGAAGGCGAACAAGGCGACGCCCGCCAGCGCCATGTAAACCACGCACGCGCGCACGGCGCGGCCGCCCAGAAATCGATCCGTAATCCAACCGCCAAAAATCGCGCCCAGCGCGCCGCTGAATTCAAAAGCCGCCACCATCCAACCGGCGTGAGTGATCTTCACGTGCTTGAACTCAGTCAACAGCGTCGGCCCCCAATCCAGAACCGCATAGCGGATCGTGTATACAAAAAAGTTGGCCAGCGAAACGATCCAGATGTACTTGTTTAGAAAAACGCGATCGATCACGAAACGTCTGAACTCGGCGGGTGATTCGTGCTTTCGCGAGTGACGTTCGGTGCCTGCGACTTCCGGCAGGCCGACGGACGGCGGAGTATCGGGCAGCGTGAACCAAATGAAGATAACGATAATGAAGGCGATCGCGGCCGGCACGAAGAAGGCCAGGCGCCAACTGATCAAAACCAGATAGCTGCTCAGGATGACAATCAGCCCGCCGCCGATCGAGTGCGAGATGTTCCAAATCGACATCCGGCTCGCGAGCTGCTTGGGCGAAAACCAGTGCGCCAGCAGACGCGCACACGGCGGAAAGCCCATCCCCTGAAACCAGCCGTTCGCCATCCAGATCAGCCCCAGAGTTACCACGGCTGAATTTAAACCGAAGAGCACGTTCATCAACGCCGAAGCGCCGAGCCCGAACGCCATAAACGCGCGCGCATTTGCACGGTCACCGAAGAATCCGTTCGCGAACTTCGACACACCATAGAGCAGACCATGCAGCGTGAGGAACAGACCGAGCTGAGTTTTCCTGATGCCCAGGCCGTGCTCCAGGTAAGGCATCGCCACGCTCAGGTTTTTGCGGACGAAATAGAAAGTTGCATAACCAATGATTGAAGTCAGCAGCACCCGCTTTTGCCAGTGACGATATTGTCTCGAGACTTCAGCCGGGTCGGTGGCTTGAATAGGTATTGCCGCGGCAGGCGCAAAGATCTTGAACAAGCGCGCGAACGGCGACTGTGGGGTGATCGACTCTG
>DATGVD010000392.1:0-3974 GCA_035300785.1 Pyrinomonadaceae bacterium
CGATGCTGTAAAGATCCAGCGTGCCCGATTGCAGAATAACTCCGATTAGCGCCAGCCCAAGCGCGAGTTCATAAGAAATCATCTGTGCGGATGAACGCAGTCCGCCCATCAAGCTGTACTTGTTGTTTGACGACCAACCGGCGAGCGCGATGCCGTACACGCCGACGGACGTAACCCCGAGAACGTAAAGCAGCGCTACATCGAACCGGGCAATGACGAGATGAATCGTGCCGAGCACCGGCAGATGAATCTCAGGCCCGAAGGGATAAACCACAATCGTCATCAGCGCGGCGGTGGTGGCGATTACCGGCGCCAGGAAGTAAACAAAGCGCGTCGATTTGTCGGGAACGATGTCTTCCTTAAGAATGAACTTGAGCAGATCGGCGAACGGCTGGAGGAAGCCCCCATAGCCGACGCGATTTGGTCCCAGGCGTCCCTGGATGAATCCCAACACGCGGCGTTCAGCCAAAACCGTGTACGCCACCATAGTCATCACGACCGTGAAGGCGACGAGAATGCCGATCAGCAAAAAGATGACTTGTTTCAGATCTTCCATTCTAAGTTAAGCCACAGAGACACAGAGAGAAAGCAAGAACGAGCCACGGATAAACGCGGATAGACACAGATCGAAACTGCTTAGCTCTAATCCGTGAAAATCTGTGTTTATCTGCGGCCAATGCTTTTCTTTCTCTGGGTCTCAGTGTCTCTGTGGCGATTTCTAATGCTCACGCGACCGCCGGGGCGCGCTTCAGGCCTTCATCAATCGTAATCTGATAGAGCGGCGAAATCGCGAACGTTTCAGGCTTTGGATTACCCGCAGCCAACAGATGAAACTGCGGCACTTTGTCCGTCAAGGTTCCCAGCTTGAACAACTCATGTCCGACGGAGGGTGTGTCGCCAATTTTCTCACCGTCGTTGCTAAGTCCTTCGACGGCACGGCGGATCGACGCAATTTCACTTGCAAGATCGCGCTTTGGCGCGATCGCGTGCTTCACCGAAACGGGTTGGCTTTCATCCTTTAAAAGCGGATAGCGCAGCTCGGCATATGCAGGAATGCGCTCAGCGATTTCGCGGAAGACGGTGCTGGCAGAAGCTTCAAATCCAAAATCAACTCCGAGTTCTTTCCCAACCTGCGCCGTGATCAGCCAATCCGGTCTTGCCTGATGCACCGGCTCGATCGATTTGCGCACGCGCTGGACGAACCCATCGTTGTTCGTGAACGTGCCGTCAACCTCGGCGAACGAAGCCGCAGGCAAAACAACGTCTGCGAATGCAGTCGTGTCCGTTTCGAAAAGTTCCTGCACCAGCAGAAAATCAAGTTTGCCCAACGAGTCTTGCTGATCATCTGGAAGAAAACTCCCCGCCACATACATCGTGTGAATCGAATCGCCCGCGGCAGCGAGCAAGTCAGCCACGCTCTTGCCGGCCATTCCCATGTCATGCGCGCCCACACTGTTGTTGAAGAGTGGCAGCGGATGCAGCAGCAAGCGGCGGCCCTCACCCGCGAAGATGTAGGGAAGCTGAGCCAGGACGGTCTGCGCTTCACCGCTCAGCTCTCCTGCGAACATTACGACGACATCGCCCTGCGTTTCGCTAATGGCTCGACGGACAGCGTCGAGTTCGGCGACTTCAACTCCCATCTTCCGCGCAGCCAGTTCGTCGTTGGCGCCATCAATCAGCGCCAGCACGGCGGCGTCTTCCGTTCCAGGTCGAATGTGAACGAACTGTGCCGCCTGCTCGCGCAGACGAATCGGCCGCGCGTTGACGAGAATGAATTTCGCGCCGCCGTTGCGCACCGCCTGGCGAATCTGCTTGCCGGTCAGCGGCTGCAACTCTTCAGGCTCGCCGCCAATCAGGACGATCGTCTTCGCGTGACGAATGTCTTGATGCGTTGCCAACTGGGCGCCAAGATTCTCGAAGAATGGTTTTAAGCTGAACGCGTCGGCCACCGCGTAGTTCTCCGTCTCGACAACTTCGTTGGCGAACTTTCGCAGCGAATAGATCGCTTCGTTGGTGAGACGCGGACTGGCGACCACCGCGAGCGAGTTGTTCCCGTGTGCTGCGACAACCGCGTCAAGCTTCTCGGCCGTGAAGCGGATTGCTTCATCCCAGGGAGCCGGAATCAGCTTGCCGCCCTTCTGGTAACGAATCATGGGCGTGCGGATTCGCTTTTCATGATTCACAAAAGGGTGGCCAAAGCGGCCCTTGATGCAGAGGAATTCACCGTTCAGCCCGTTCACGTAACGATCGCGCGCAACGATGCGCATCAACTCGCCACTGCGCGAACCCAAAGACATCTGGCAGCCGTCAGAACAATATGTGCAGGTTGATACAGTCTGCGTCAGCTCCCACGGCCGCGCCTGATGACGATAACTTCCGTCGAGCAGAGTCCCTGTGGGGCAGACTTCGATGCAGTTGCCGCATTGCGAGCAATTCAGCCAGCCACCATAAGTTCCAATGACGGTGTTCGAGCCGCGATTGCCGGCTTCGATCGCATCTTCGCCCATCCATTCGTCGCAGACGCGCGTGCAACGCTTGCACAAGATGCAGCGCTGCGGATCGTTTGCGACCATCGGGGAAAGATATTTTTCCGGATAGTAGTTTTTCTTTTCGGTAAAGCGTTCTTCCAGATTGCCCCAGTCGAACGCCATCTCCTGCAATTCGCACTCGCCGCCGCGATCGCAGACCGGGCAATCGAGCGGGTGATTAGCCAGCAAAAACTCGACCATCGAACGCTGGGCTTTCTCAATCTCTTCACTCTGCGTCGTGACGACCATGCCGTCGGTGCAAATGATCGTGCACGAGGTTTGCAGCTTTGGCATCTTCTCGATGCGCACCAGGCACATGCGGCACGACGCCTGTAAAGCCAGGTCGGCGTAGTAGCAGAACGACGGAATGTCGAATTGGTTTTCGCGGCACACGTCGATCAGGCGCGCGCCTTTCGCGACCTGGAAGTCTTTGGCGTTGATAGTTACTTTGATTAGTTCAGTTGGCATCGTATTCAACTAAGGAAAAAACCTTCACCGCAGAGGGGGCAAAGGGTTTCGCGGAGGTTGCAGAGGAAAGCCTTGGCGTCGTCTGCGAAATCCTCTGCGTTCTCTGCGTTTAAGTCTTCCTGTTCCCAACCAGATGCTTCTCAAAATCTTCCGGAAATCTCTTCACCGCCGACTGAATCGGCCACGCCGCCGCATCACCCAGCGGGCAAAACGATTTGCCCTCGATGTTGTCGCAGAGATCCAATAACAACTTCGCGTCTTCTACGCGGCCACCGCCGTTCTCGATGCGCTTAAAGATCTTCACCAGCCAATCCGTGCCTTCGCGACAGGGCGTGCACCAGCCGCACGATTCGTGTTTGTAGAATTCAGTCAGGTTCTTGGTTGATTCAAATATGTCGACCGTCTCGTCCATCACAATGAAGCCGCCGGAGCCGACCATCGAACCACCCGCGACCAGCCCTTCGTAATCCATGCGCACATCTTTTCCAATAATTTGATCCGCGCGCATGATGTAAACCGACGACCCGCCGGGAATCACTGCTTTCAACTTTTTGTCACCGAGGATGCCGCCACAGTCGTCCATGATGAACTTTTCCATGTCGTCATAGCCCATCGGCAATTCATAGACGCCGGGCTGGTTGACGTGGCCGGAGACTGACCAGAGCTTGGTGCCGCCGCTCTTTTCGGTGCCGAGTTTCTGATAAACCGCGCCGCCCATCTTGATGATGTCCGGCACGGCGGTGAGCGTTTCGACGTTGTTGACGACTGTCGGCGATGCGTAGAGACCGGAGATAGCCGGGAAGGGAGGCTTCATACGCGGATGGCCGCGCATTCCTTCCAGTGAACTCAAAAGCGCGGTCTCTTCGCCGCAGATGTAAGCGCCCGCGCCCGTGTGCGTGTAAATCTCGCAGGAGAAATCCGTACCGAGAATCTTTTCACCCAAGAGACTGGCAGCGCGCGCTTCACCGAGCGCGACGT
>DATGVD010000393.1:0-6132 GCA_035300785.1 Pyrinomonadaceae bacterium
GTTGGGGAATGTTCTGAACCGGAAAAATGTAGCCCGAAAACAGAAAGGACGTCAGGAAGCCGCCCAGCTGTGCTGCTTGAATCGCGGCCGCCTGATTGGGAATCGCCGCGCCCAGCATGGTTCCGAAACAAGTGGTGCAAAGCAGATAGAAAAACGTCGTAACCAGCAGCGGCGTTGGATCGCCCGCCAGGCTCAGTCCGAAAACCGCAAACAGAATGATCATCCCGGCAATCCATTCCGCCCAGGCTACGATCGTGTAAGCAATTACTTTTCCGATCAAATATTCGAAGGCGGTGATGCTCGATACATAAACTTGCAGGATCGTTTTCAACTCGCCCTCGCGCGACAGCGCCAGGGCCGCCAGCAGCGGCGGAAACATCGCCATGCCAAACGCCAGCACGCCGGGGCCGAAGTACTTCAAATCTTCGCGGCCCGGATTGAACCAGTAACGAATTTCCGGCTTGATGGCCGGCTGCACGACTGCCGGCTGAATCCGCGCGTTGAATGATTGCGTGATCGCCGCGGCCTTGCCGCGCATCACGTTCGCCGTGTTCGCATCGGTGCCATCGACCAGCCACTGTACTTCGGTATTCTGCCCGCGCCGCAAATCGCGCTCGAACTGCGGCGGAATAATTAGAGCGGCCCGCGCCAGGTTCTGATCCAACACGCGCTCAGGCGACAGGTCAGCCGGCAGCGCGCTGACTTTGAACGAAAGCGACGCGCCGACTGCTTCGATATAGCGTCGCGACATCGGCGTCTTGTCGAGGTCCTGCACGACGACCGGAATGTCTTTGACGGACAGCGAGGTGGCCTTGCTCAACAGCAACAGGAGCAACACCGGCAGAACCAGCGCCAGGGCCAACGTCAGCCGGTCACGCCACAACTGCGTCAGTTCTTTGCGGACCTGAGCGATAACGCGTTTCATAAGAAAGTTTCAGATTTCAAGGTTTCAGGTTTTCCTTCCCGACTTGAAACTCGAAATTTGAACCTTTATTCCTCCGCCGACTTCCCTTCTTTCCGCAACTTCTCGACCACCGCGATGAACACGTCCTCGAGCGAATAAGATTGTTCGCGCGCCTTGCTCACCCTTATCCCTTCGCTCGCTAATTTCTCGGTGAGCCTGCGGATGCCGGGTTCAGCGTCTTCGTCGACAATGACATGCAAACGATCGCCGAACAGCGAGACGCGCCAACGATCCATCTCGCCCTTAAGCAGATTGTTGGCGCGTTGCGGCGCGTCGGTGATGAGTTCGAGCAGATGCCCGCTCTGCTCGGCCTTCAAGCCTGAAGGCGTGCCCTGGGCGACCAATTCGCCCGCGACCATCAACCCCAGACGATTGCATTGCTCGGCTTCTTCCAGATAGTGCGTGGTCACTAAGATAGCCATGCCTCGATCGGCAAAGCTATTGATCATCTTCCAAAACACGCGCCGCGCCAGCGGGTCGACGCCCGACGTGGGTTCATCAAGAAACAGCACGCTCGGTTCATGCATTACGGCCGCGCCGAAAGCGACGCGTTGCTTCCAACCGCCGGGCAAGCTGCCCGTCATTTGATGGCCGCGTCCCTGCAAACCCGAGAAAGAAAGCACCCAGCGCCTTTTCTCCGCGCGTTCAGCAAACGGCACTTTGTAAACTCCGGCAAAGAAATCCAGATTCTCTTCGATCGTCAGATCGTCATAGAGAGAAAACTTCTGCGACATATAACCGACGCGCTGGCGTACAAAGCTGGACCGCAATTCGCCGGTTTCCCCCGCCAGCTCCGCTTCACCGCTGCTTGATTCGAGCAGTCCGCAAAGCATCTTGATCGTGGTCGTCTTGCCCGCGCCATTTGCGCCCAGCAGACCGTAGATCTCGCCATACTTAACTTCGAGATTGATACCATTGACTGCGGTGAAATCACCGAATGTCTTTGTCAGATTGCGCGCGCCAATGGCGATCGCGCCGGACGGACGCGCTTGAAATTGGCGCTTGACCGGAAACGGCGACGCCCTGACCTCATCCTCGACGTGGCGCAAGAGCGCGACAAAAGTATTTTCCAGAGTTGGCGCCGCCACTTCAATCTGTTCCACTTCGATGCCCGCCGCGCTCAGCGCTTCGCGAGTCAGGTTCTCGCCGGCGCTCGCGTCTTCGACCATGACATCGAGGTGATCGCCGAATCTCTGCGCGTCGTTTATGCCTGCGGTTCTGTCCAGCAGATCTTCGGCGTCGCTCAGTTTCGCAGAGCGCACGATCAGACGTTTCAGGCCCAGGTGACCGCGTAGCTCGCTCGGCGTTCCGGTTTGATGGATCCGGCCGTCGTACATCAAGGCCACGCGGGTGCAGCGTTCGGCTTCGTCGAGGTACGGTGTCGCAATCACAATGGTGATTCCCTGGCTCGACAGATCAGCCAGCGCGTCCCAGAACTCACGACGCGAGACGGGATCGACTCCGGTGGTTGGCTCGTCCAGCAGGAGGATTTTCGGCTCGATGATCAGCGCGCAAGCGAGCGAGAGCTTCTGCTTCATGCCCCCGCTCAGCTTTCCGGCGAGCCGATTCGTGAACCGATCCATGCCGAACTTTTCCAAATAACGCCGCCCGCGCCGATCGATCTCGGCATCGGACAAACGCCGCAACTCGCCCATGTAACGCAGATTCTCTGCCACCGTCAGATCGTGATAGAGACTGAAAACCTGCGTGAGATAGCCAACGTAGGAACGCGCGTCGCGGGCCGAGCGACCCAGCATGATCGCTTCGCCTGCGGTCGCCTGCATCACGCCGCCGAGAATTTGAAAGGTCGAGGTTTTGCCTGCTCCATCGGGTCCAATCAAACCGAAGATTTCGCCGGTCTGAATGTCGAGGTCAATGCTGCGCACGGCTTCAATCGGGCCGTATGCTTTGCGTAGGTTGCGAATGCGGATGGCAGGCTCGGGAGATCCATCACCCGCGGTTGTGGTCGGACGCGCTACGGGCGCAGTGACGGTGGTCTCAGCCGCGCTCATCTTTTTCCATCAATCAGACAACTTCCGACACCAATGCCAAATAAAGAATGACCAATCGAAATTTGAAAATGAATCATCTTCTGCCCGTGTCCTTCGGCCACGCGTTCCCGTCAGCCAGGATTTCGCCGTCAGCGGCCATCCCCGGCTTGGCGGCGCCGGCCGGATTTGTAATCAGCAGTTTGACCCCCACAACTTGTTTGACGCGGTCATTGCGAAAGTACGTATTCTCTGGCGTGAACGAAGCTTCCGGATCGATCCGCGAGACGACTGCTTCGATAGGATGCCGGGGATCAGAATCGATGTAAACACGCGCCGTCTGGCCCAACTTGACGCGCCCAATGTCGCCTTCGGCCACAAATCCCCGCAAATAGACTCGACTGAGGTCAAGCATAGTCACGATCGATGTGCCGGGCGCAACTACTTCGCCGGGCTCCGCAGTTCGGGTCGCAATCGTGCCGTCAAACGGCGCGATGATAGTCAGATCGTTCCGGTTTGCCTCAGCTTCTTTCTGTTGCGCGCGCGCACGATCAGCATCGGATTGAGCCGCATCGACGTCAGACTGGGCCTGCGCAATCTGTCTCTGTATCGCAGCCGCCTGCGATGATCTGATCGCCGGGTTTTCGAGGTTCGCGCGGGCCGCAGTCAGCGCTCCGCGCGCCGCCGCGACCTGTTTCTTCGTCGACTCAACCACGGCGGCTTGCGACTCGGCGGTAGTGCGCGCCTGCTCGCGTTGACGATCAGAAACATCACCCGAGCTGGCAAGTCGCGTAAATTTCTCGACGTCGTAACGCGCCTGTTCATACCCGGCCTGGGCCTGCGAAAGGTTCGCTTCCGCCGTCGCCACCTGCGCTTCGGCCTGTCTTACTCGTCCCTGGGCGTCAAGCCGCGCTTGCTCGACAGTGAGCCGCGCCTGTTTGAGCTGTTCCTGCAAAACTGAAATCTGTTGTTGCGATCGCAGAGTGCGCGCGTCAGCTTGCTGCACGCCGGACTTTGCCTGCTGCTCTCGCGCCGCCGCCTGCTCATCGTCGAGTATCGCGATCACGTCGCCGGCTTTGACGGGGTCGCCTTCGCGAACGCGTATTTCACGGATGCGACCTGAAGTTTTCGCGGCCACCACTGAATCGTCCCCTTCGATCCGGCCACTGAGCGCGATGACGCTGTTCGGAATAGGAGGTTGGCGAATCAAAAACCACCACACGAGGAAACTTGCGGCGGCCACGGCGATCAAAATCGCGATGACGCGAATCGCTCTGGAAAGACTTTTCTGCGGCATCTTCTCTTGCCCTTCGGTTGCTCGGACTAGTGCGCGGTCACGGTGACATTATTCGCCGCGAGCGAATTCCCCGTCGCGCGTTGCAGCTCGGCAATCGCTTTGTTCAAGTCGGTCTGCGCGCGCAATTCGTTGCCGCGCGCCGTGGCCAGCGCCGTCTGGCGCTCGAGCACAAAGAAGACTGTTGATTGACCCGCGTCGAGCTTGCGCTTCTCGCTTTCGTATTGCTGCTCGGCAGACTCGCGCGCGACCGCGGCCGAGCGCAACCTCGCTTCCGCGGTCGTGAGCGACTGCAAAGCATTGCGCACGTCAACCTGAATCAGTTGTTCCAGTTGCTCGCGCTGCGTCGCAATCCGCTTTCCTTCGATCAGCGCATGCCCCAGTTGTCCTTCCGCGGTGCGATTGCGCAGCGGAAGACTGATTGAGACCCCGACTCGATAATTATTGAACTGATTTGAGCCGAGGTTCGCGAGCGACTGGCCGTAGCCGCCAATCAAATCCGGCGAAACGGTCGTGGCCGGCGGCGCGGCCAAAGCTTGCAAGCCCGCGAGCAGTGACAACTGATTCACGCGAGCGCGCAGTTGATCGCTGCTGGCCGTAAAAGGACTGGTGCTGGATGTCACCGTGCCGGCGTTGCCGACCATTCCATAGCTGCCCACCAGATCGATCTGTGGTTTCGTTTGATCGCGATAAAGCTTTTGATCGAGCTGGTTGATCTCGCGCGCCAGATCAGACTGTTTCAACTCCTGCCGGTTCTCCTTCGCGGCCCGGATCGCGTCGGGCAGCGAGACCTGAGGCAGCACTAGATCGACATCGTCCGTCGGCACCACCGAAGCATTCCACAAAGGAGACTTCTGGTCTTCCGCGATCAGGTTTTTCAAATTATTCTCAGCGCGGTTAACGTCTTCCAGCGCCGTAAATTCGGCCTGCTCGAAATTCGCCACTTGTGTCTCCGCGGCGACGACATCGATTGGGGCCAGCGATCCTTCGGCCACCATGCGACGGTTGTGATCGAGTTGCGTGCGCGCATCAAAGACTGCGTTGCGCTGAATCTGCAAATTGCGCAGCGCGAAAACCAGGTCCCAGTAGGATCGTTGGACGCTTGTAATTACTTCAATCGCTCGCTGGCGAAACTGCGCGTCGGTCAGCGAAAGATTCTTCTTCGCCACCTCGATCTGTCGCCGCGGCAGATCGATTCGCCGCCCCCGCATCAGCGGCTGGGCGAAAGTGAAAGTCAGCGCCGTCGGGTATTGCGGATTTAGCGCCGTGAACAAACTGTTGCTCGTCGCGCGCACCGATGAGAAGTCCAACCGATAGTTGCCGCCGGCCTTTGGCGCTAAACCCTCCAGGCGCGAAGTCGCCGTGACGTCCCCGGTCTCGACCGCGGTGCCGGCGCCGCTCAGAAAACTGGCGGCCGGCGTCTTAATCTTTTCATAGTAACTCTGCGCACTGAACCTCGGATCGTAAGCGCCACGCGCGCTGAGCAGATCCGCTTCGGCGATTGAAACGCTGTCGCGCGCGACTTCGATGTCTTTGTTATTTCGCAGGGCCATCGCGATCGCTTCGCGCAAGGTCAGTGGCCTCTGTTCATTCGCGTCCACGCCGACGCGACTGAGCGCCGGCAGCGGCTTGGCAGCGTTCGCGCGAAAGCCGTCGGCAACCGGCGGCACTTTCAGAGTCTGTTCTACGGACACGGAAGGCGAAGGGCTCGGCGAAGCGGCAGGCTCCTGACCCAGGACGTGGCGCGGAATCAAAACCAGAAGCGCCGTGGCAATCAGCAGAATTTTGAACATTGGACCCAACAAAGACGCGGCCGCAGTCGCCGCCCGACGACCCGCGCGTCCGAAGGTGTTGCTAAAGCCTCCGCCAATGCGCGACCAGACGTG
>DATGVD010000394.1:0-4184 GCA_035300785.1 Pyrinomonadaceae bacterium
CTGGAACCAGGCTTTCGCCGCAACGGGCGTACTTTCTTTATCAAGATGTCATATCTCTTCCGCAAGAGCTTTGGCGGTAAGTGATCCGTTGGCCACGCGGAGCACCGACGGAACCGCTTTGTCGTCTCGCAACTTTGGCGGCTAATTAAATCCCTGATAACCTGCGTGTCCGGGTAGTGTCTTTCCTGATTTTGAGAGATTGGCTTGAGATGGAAAACGATCCACGAAGCCACAGGAAGCAGCTTTGTTCGTGCGATTTTGTGTGGAACACACGAAACGAAACTCAGACATCACTACCCGTATCCGAGGCTTAGTGTACCTACTCTATTGGGTTCTTCTCTGGTCATGAACCCGACTGAAGTCGGTAATCTGAACGCGAGTTCAAGGAAGTGGACTTGCCGTGGAGGCAACCAGCATGGAAAAACCTGCCGAGACCCAATATCCAATTGAAGAAATTCTGAGACGCCGCTGGAGTCCGCGGTCGTTTTCCGAACGCCTCGTCGAGCCTGAGAAATTGCAGAGTCTTTTCGAAGCCGCGCGCTGGGCTGCTTCGTCATTCAACGAGCAGCCGTGGAATTTTATCGTCGCCACGAAACAGAAACCGGAAGAACACACGCGCCTGCTAAGTTGTCTGGTGGAAGGGAACCAGCGCTGGGCGCGCGCAGCGCCGGTGCTGATGGTTTCAGTTGCGAAGTTGAACTTTGGCAAGACTGGCAAGCCGAACCGCCACGCGTTCCATGACGTTGGTCTCGCGGTCCAGAATATGATCGTGCAAGCGACAGCGCTCGGGCTGTTCGTTCATCAGATGGCCGGATTCTCTCCGAAGAAGGTAAGCGAGACTTACGGAGTGCCGGATGGGTTTGAACCGGTCGCGGCGATAGCGACCGGATACGGCCCGGCCAAAGACGAATTGCCTGAAGCATTCCGAGAATTCGACCTCGGCGCTCGCAAACGCAAGCCGACAGGCGGTTTTGTCTTCGAGGGACACTGGGGTGAGACCTCGCGATTGGTGTCCGAGTAATGGTTGTTTGAGCCGCGTAGCGGCGAAATGTTTATAGACCAAGAGTTGTCACAGACCATAGCTCCGTGAGGAGCGGAATGTTCCGACCTGTCGCCCATGAAGGGCTTAAGAATTCGCACCAGCTCGCGGCTATAAACATTTCGTGCCTACGGCACGAAGGCTCAAAGCTTCTTCCGATGCTTCATCGCCTCAATGATGAACGCCTGAACTTCATCGCTGAATGGTTTGGGCATAGACGCCGGCCAGTTGTTTCGGTCCGCGTACATCTTGTTGAGGCCAGACTGAATTTCCTGGTTGCCGCCGGTGAAGCCTCTGAGCAGCTCTGACCAGCGAGCCGCCAACGCCTGCGCCTTTTCGCTCCCGGAATCTTCACCACCGGCGACCGCGGCGTCTACTTCCTTGATCAAAATCGCCCAGTCGCATTGGGCTTGTTCGATCACTTCACGCGGGATCGTCGCGGCCCGCTGCTCGATTTCCTTCTGCGCTTCCTCGGAATAGTACTTCTTGCTCCAGCTCATGTCCGCTTGCATATTTATCACCTCGATTATTTTTACGAAAGTCTCCCAACCGTGGTCTTTGCTGGCGCTGACGACGTACTCCGCGCGTTCAATCGCCTGAATCGCGAGGTCGAGCCGTTGTCGTTTCTCGGTGATCGCCTCGCGCTGTTGGCGAAGTGCGGCAGGCAAGTCCAGAGAACCGCGTTTGAGAATGTTCTTGATTTCGTTCAAAGAAAAACCAATAAACTTCAGCGCTACGATTTGTTCCAGGCGCGCGACATCGCTCTCGCTGTAAAGACGATAACCCGCCCGCGAGTAGCGGCTCGGCTTCAGCAATCCCAGCCGATCGTAGTGATGCAGGGTGCGCACGGTTACGCCCGTCACCTCGGCGAACTCACGAGCCTGAAATAGACTTTCGTCGCTGCCTTTCATCGCTAAACCTCTGAATTGATCCGATGCTAAAGTCTGACGTAACGTCAGACGCAAGCGGTTTTTTCGAAATTCTAAATGACACCCTCTCCCTTTGGGGGAGGGCTGGGGTGGGGGCCTGCGACGCGTCACTGCCCTCTCCCCTAACCCCTCTCCCATCGGGAGAGGGGACCGGATAACATTCTGTAGTCTGCGTAGGCCCACCGCAACCAGCACGCGGCAACTCAGCCCAGCGCGGGCTTACATGCTAAACTGTGCTCCATTTTTTCGGGGCTGCTGGTATCGATATGTTTCCGGGATCGCCTTCATCGCCATCAACGATTTGCGCCACGCGCGCCGCCGTCGCCCTGCTCGTCGCCATCGCTTTTTTCTCGACTTCCTGCAAGAGCGATTATCCCGCTTCCGGAAAGGCTGCCAGCCCGGACAGCAAGACCCAACCGCGCCAGGTTAAGACCGCCAAAGTGTCCCAGATGCCGATCGGCGAAACCGTGACCGTCAACGGCACGCTCGCCGCGTACGATCGCGTGACCGTGAGCATGAAAGTGCCGGGCCGCTTGCAAACGATCACAGTTGATCTCGGCAGCGTGGTTCACAAAGGGCAGAGCGTCGCCCAACTCGAGCAGCAGGATTACAAACTGCGCGTGCAGCAAAATGAAGCGGCCCTGGCGCAAGCGCGCGCGCGGCTTGGCTTGTCGCCCGATGGCGCCGACGATCACATCAGCGCGGAACAAACCGGAACCGTCAGACAAGCGAAGGCTGTTTTGGACGATGCGAAGCTGAAACGCGATCGCGCCGCCAAGTTAGTCGAGCAGGGCGTAGTGTCGCGCGCGGAGCTCGACACGGCCGACTCAGATTACAAGGTTGCGCTCAGCCGCTATCAGGATGCGCTGGAAGAAATTCGTAACCGCCAGGGCTTGCTGGCGCAAAGGCGCTCAGAGCTGGCGCTCGCGAAACAGCAACTCGCCGACACAATTGTCTATGCCCCGATGGACGGCGTCGTGCAAGAGAAGAAAGCGAGCGCCGGAGAGTATCTCGCCGCCGGCGCGCCGGTCGTTGATTTGGTGCGCATCAACCCACTGCGGCTGCGCGCCGAAATTCCCGAGCGCGAGTCGCACAACATTCGCAACGGCCAGAGCGTCCGTGTCACCGCCGAAGGCGATCCGAATTCGTATGTCGGTTACATCAAGCGTCTGAGCCCAACGATCGGCGAGCAGAATCGCGTCCTGGTTGTCGAAGCCGACGTCCCGAACAACGGCAGCCTCCGTCCCGGCGCGTTCGTCAAAGCTGAGATCGTCACCAATCAATCCAGCACGGCGGTGACCGTGCCCAGCAGCGCTCTCGTGACGTTTGCGGGAATTGAAAAAGTGATCGTGATCGAGAATGGAAAAGCAGTCGAGAAAGCCGTGACCACTGGCCGGCGGGGACCGGATTGGGTTGAGATAAAGGCAGGCGTCAACGTGGGCGAAACCGTGATTCTGGATCCAGGGAATTTGCAGTCGGGTCAAAATGTGTCTATTGCGGGTGGTCAGTAGCATTACATCCAAGACCCTAAAGAGAGGCCAATATGTCACAACAATTACCAGAAGCCGCTGCCGAACTGTTGAGGACGCCACTCACCGTGACGCAGCGTCTGGAACTAATCGGTGAACTCTGGGACAGCATCCCCGACTCGGTGGAGGCGCTGCCGATTCCGGATTGGCACCGCGAAGAGCTGGAACGTCGTCTGGCCGCCGCTGACGCCGACCCGGAAGCCGCGATTCCGTGGGAAGAGGTCAAGAGGCGACTGCAGAAGAAACCATGAATCTGGCTGCTGCATTTCGTCCGGAAGCCGAAGCCGACGTTCTCGAGACGCGTGATTGGTATGAGCGACAGCAGTACGGATTGGGAGATGCTTTTAGAGATTCGGTTGATCAGATTGTCGTCAGAATCGAGACGATGCCTCAGATGTACGCTGTGGTATTCCGCGACGTGCGCCGAGGAAAGCTCCGCAGGTTCCCCTACGTGATTTACTATCGCGTTCTTTCGGATCGAATCGAGGTTATCGCTGTCCTTCACGGGAGTCGCGATCCAAGACTCTGGCAAGAGCGAGTCAGTTAAAGATCTGAAATGCAAAAGCTCGCTGAAATTTGCATCCGCCGTCCGGTCTTCGCCGCGATGATCGTCTTGTCGCTGGTCGTGGTCGGAGCGGCGAGCTACTTCAAACTGGGCGTCGATCGCTTTCCCTCAGTCGATCTTCC
>DATGVD010000395.1:0-8455 GCA_035300785.1 Pyrinomonadaceae bacterium
GACAGTAAGAAAACTACTTATCCGAAGATCACTACGATTGAAGAAGAGTTTGGGCAGGTCAAGAAAACGAGCAGCTGCACGTATTGCCACACGCCGGACATCGGCAAGAAGAAGCCGCCGGCGAGTCATGAGGCGGCGGTACGGTAAAGCAAGGAAAAAGTAAAAAGTAAAAAGGCAAAGATGAAGAGACTCGTACATAGGCTTTCGAGTTCTGGCTGGGCCCTTCGGAAGTCTGTGCCACGGGCTGCCTTCATTTTTTCCTTTTTCCTTTTTACTTCTTACTTCGCGCCGGCGCAGGGCAACGACCAGGACTATTCAAAGTTTCTGCACACCAGTCAGCGTCACGCGTCGGTCGGCTGTTCGGCTTGTCATCATCGCAATGACAACTCAGCTCAGCCCATTTTCCCGAGTCACAAAGACTGCACCGGATGTCATCTGACGCAGTTTACGACGCCGAATGTGCCGATGTGTTCGATCTGCCACACGAGTGTGAACGGCAACGACCCGCCCCGAAAGACTTTTCCCGGCAGTTTCAAAGAGAGCTTCAATATGAAGTTCGATCACGCCCAGCACATGACCGGCGCGGCGCGGCCAAAGAGCGGCTGCGTTGCTTGTCACAGCTCGCCGCAGAGACGCGGGGTCGCGTTATCAATTCCAACGGGAGTCGCGGCTCACACTCAGTGTTACACCTGCCACACTCCGAACGCGCAAGCGAATGGACGCGACCTCGCGTCGTGCAAGACGTGTCACGAACAGAAATCGTACGCGCGAACTCCGACCAGTGCCGCCGCGTTTGGGCTCGCCTTCAGTCACGCGCAACACGGCCCGCGCCAACGGCTCGCTTGCGCGGATTGTCACAACTACACCGCGGGATTGCCGCAACGCCGACAGGTCAGTTCAACGCGCGCCCTGGAGCACTTTCCGAGCGGAAACAACACCTGCGCGAGCTGTCACAATGGCGGGCGATCCTTCGGCGGCGATCTGAACTTCAAAGATTGCCGGCGCTGTCACACGGGTCAGACGTTCCGGATGGGGACGGGGCAGTAGCCCGACCGTCAGGGAGGGCGCCAACTTAATCGGGAAACCGAGACGGTGCCGCGTGCATCGAAGAAGCCAGTTTGACAAGCTTTCGATCACGTTCTTAAGATCAGCAGCAACGCGGAGGGCGCCAAAGCATGAAGCCGATTACCATCCTAATCGCGATCCTGAGTTTCACCGCCGTCACCATCGTTTCGAGCGCGTCACTCAGCACGGCTTCACAGCAGATCCCGAAGGAAAGCAAAGAACAACCCGCCAAGGTCAAGCTGGACACCGACAGCGTCGACGACAAGTGGGGCGAAGTCGCTTTCGATCACACGAACCACACCACCAAGAACTACAGCATCGACGGCAAGGCCCTCATCAACTGCGTCGAATGTCATCATACCGATCAGCCAAAAGAGAATCTGAAAGCGCCGCTGGTAACTTCGGAAAGAACCGTCGCTCTAACCGCGGACGTGCTGAAGGATGCCGCCGCTACCCCCGTCAAGACCTGTCGCGCGTGCCATCTGCAAGCCGGCGACGACAGCAAGCCGCTTCCCGTAATCAAGAAAGATGACAAAGACTTGAAGATGGATAACGAAGTTGCTTATCACACCAACTGCTTTGCCTGCCACGACGCTGCCATCAAAGCGCGGCCTGAGTTAGCGACCAGGACTTCCGGTTCAGATCCGAAGGGCTGTGTAAAGTGTCACGTCGCCAAGTGAACTGAGGTTTGCAAAGCGGCGTATAGAGTACCGACTTTAGTCGGGTCTTCGGCTCGGGGAAAAGCCCGACTAAAGTCGGTACTCTGTACACCTGTTGTCGTGCCAATCCAAATTCAATTCATCGCCAGCAAACCCGGATTCCAGTGTCGCTTATCTTTGACGTGCTGCACGTGGCATGACGTGCAGTTGGGTTTGTCAGCAGCGATGACCTGCCGACCGGCGCGCGGATCGGATTGACCGTTGTGACACTTTGCGCAGGTGGTACGCGGCGTAGTCAAATCAATCGGATCGCGCATCGCATGACAACTCGAACAGCTTAGCTCGCCGTCTTTGTTACCCGGAAGACCAGCAATCGCGCGCACTCGATAAAGATGTACGGCATGAAATTGTTTACTGCGCCACTGGTCCTCGCTGTCTGTCGGTAAGCGTTCGAGTTTCAAAGTGGCTTTCCTGACAGCCATTTCCTGCTCGTCGATGCCTGTCCACTTCCAGTGACCATCAACTACCGGATAGCCAAACGTGCCGCCGTGTGGAGTGCTGACTCTCTTTCCATTATAGAAATGTTTGTTGCTGTCGGTGTGACACTCGGCGCATGAAAGCAGCGCGCCACCAATCGCGCTGAAGTGCGCGCCGCGATGTTCCGCGTGACACTGCGTGCAACCGATTCCCGCGTTCATGTGCGGAGAAATCACGGTGGCGGTGAAAGCATCGGTCGCGTGACACGACGAGCATTTCGTTTCTATGCCAGTCCTGAGCGCGTGACACGAAGTACAAGCGCCGGCACTAGCGCGCTGAGCGATCGGCGGCGACAAAACCATTTTCGGGCGCGTGTGCGCATCTGAGATGGGCGCCGGCGCAAACGCCTTTGCATAAAAAAGCGCGCCGGCCGCCGACAGCAACGCGACGACTATTGTCCCCCATACCAGAAGCGAGATGGGCCAGCGTCGCTTCAGATCGCTGGTCGGTGCCCAGACCGACTGGGCCTTGCCTGCAGCTCGGCCCGTCATCGGAAAAAGCGGCGATGGTCTTACAGTCTTGGTCGCCGCCGTAATCCGCTTGTCCCAGAAAACGTCGAGCGCCTTTGAACTCGCGCCGGCGGGCTTTGGTTTTCGCGGCGGAGGTTTCTTGTGCGCGCCTTCTGCTGGCTGTCCTTCCGTTGGCGTGACTGGAAATTCCAGATTCATGGTCGTCGGCAGGTCCCACATGCCGGAATCTGCATCGCGCGCAACGGCTTCACCGGGCGTCGCACCGATTTGCAACGACACTTTGATTCGAAGCGCGTCGTCTTTGAAATCTATGTTCAGGGAAAACGGGCCGACGCCCAGGACGTCTCCATCGGTCAAAGCCTCGTACTGCTCCAGCGGCTTGCCGTTGAGCATGATCGGGTTTGCAGGCCGCAGATTGCGAATGTAATATTCGCCTTCCGTCGCGGTAATCCCGGCGTGCAAACGCGATACCGAAGGATGATTGAGCAGCAGCTCGCACGTCGGCAGCCGCCCGGCCAGCAACCCTTCGGCGACGATCGTCGCCGGATCAACTTGCAGGTCGTCGCGAATGATGATGAAAGTGCCCTGCATATTTATCAGTCGGCAGTGAGCGGTGAGCAGTAAGCAGTTGAATTACCTGCTTACTGCCTACTGCTTACTGCTCGCTATCGCACATTAAAGAAGACCACCTGCACGATGTGCACGACCAGAAGCGCCAGCATGAGCGAAGTCGAAACGACGTGCGGCGCCAGCCAGACTTTCAGCAAACGATGCAGATAGACAAGCGATTCCACCCGCCGCAGAGTCGCCGTTCGCTCGATAGCTCTCAAAAGCAGGTTGCGCTTTTCTTTGTCATCGAGAGCAGAAAGTTCGGCCTTGAACTGAAGCCGCGCCCGCGCCAAAAGCGTGGTCAGCTCTTCGCGGCGAGTGTATTGCCGCAGCAGATATGCGAGCGAAAAGAAATAGCGCCGCACGCTCCCTTCCAGGAGCCCGCGCATTTGGTCGTCGCCCTTGCCGGCGATTGCCGCCAGCTCATCGCGCAGTTCGTTACGTCGCGCCTGGAGGTCTTCGATCAGCAGCGGGTCGCCCTCGATGCTGGTCATGATGCGCGGCACGATCAGGTAACACGCGAGCCCAAACAATCCCGAAAGAATAACGAGATCGAAAGACACCATCAGCGTCGAAGTCAGCAAACCGCCGCCATGACTACCGCCGTGCATCAACAAAACGATGCCGGCAATCACGCCGAGATAGATGTGCGCCAGCAACCAGTAACGCAACGCGCCCGCGCGCCGGCGGTAGACGGGTTTGCGAATCGGATAAGTCATCACGCCGGCGATGCCGGCCAAACCGACGAGGCCGGTGACCCATCGCATCGTCAACCAGGTGCCTCTCAAATGATCGCTGAAGCCGAAACGCAAGGCGGCGAACCCGATCATTGCCGTCACCGCGATCGTGAACAGCACGCCGCCGATGTGCCAGAACCTGGCAATGGGATCGCTCTGGTGAATGTTGCGTCCGATGGCGTGCGTCTGGTCACGAAAAACCAGGCCGAGCGTCTTCTCGATCTCACCAAAGTATTCCTGTGGATTCACGCGCACCAGCGCTCCGGTCGGGCAATTTTCTTCGCATGAATAGGCCGGGCGTGACGCGCCGGCAGGATTCAGGGGCGTGGCTTCGCAGAGGTTGCACTTGATCGCCACCATGTCCTCGCCTTCGGCGGCTACGGCCGCAGCTACTGGCGCGCTAAAACTAAACAAACCCTTGATTCGTTCAACGACATTCGGCGCAGCCGTGCGCGGCCCTTCGCGCGGAACCATCGTGATCGCGTTGTAAGGACACTGCGTGGCGCAATCAAAGCAGCCGATGCAAGTCTTCGGATCGATGTCCACGTGGCCTTTCGGATCGCGAAAGATCGCTCCCGTCGGACAGCCAGTCAGGCATTCAGGATCTTTGCAGTGCATGCACACCGAAGGCGACAGCACATGCTGCGTAGCTTTGCTTTCCAGTCGCACCGGGCGTTCGATGTGAATTCCCCGGCGCAACAGACGCGACTGTCCATGAACCTTGTGGCAAGCGAGCGAGCAGTTGCCGCAGCGAATGCACAAATCCATGTCCATCACCAAAAGGTTGACGCCGTCAACGATGCCGGTGGCAATTTCTTTTTCGGCCGCTGTCAGACTCGCTTTGTCCGCGCGCGCTCGCAGGCTCGTGTCGTCGTCCGCGACTGAGAAATCTGCGAACGCTTTCAGCACCCGGTCGCAGAGTTGCTGATCGGAACGCAGTTGCGCCAGCGGAATCTCCAGCACTTCTGCGCGGGCCATCAGTTCAGCGGAATAGTGCCAGACGCTCTGGCCCGTCAGAGCTTCCAGCCCGAGACAATTGCCGGCGCCAAGAAAATCTTCCGGAATCAGCGTGCTGGTGCCGGCGCCGGCACCCTCGGCGATGTCTGCAAAAATCGGGACCCCGCGTACGCGCCGCACCCATCCGCTTCTGATTAAGAAAAGTTTATCGATCGGCTTTCCTTCTTCGACCAGCAGGTGATGCTTGCCGTAAGCCATGAATTGCGCCAGGTTGCCCAGCGAGACAAGTTCAATGGCGCTCAAAGAATCGCCGGCCTCTTCCTGAATCCTGGTGATCGTGTTGCCCAGTCCATGGATCCGATAGGTTGAGTCAACCTTTTCGGCAAACTTCTTGAGCGAGCGCAAAAGCCTCAGCGCAGGTCGGACCATCTCGAGAACCGTAACCGGGCCGCCGTCCGCGGCGACAATCGTCGCATTCCGGGGAACGCCCGCCAGCACAGACATCTCGCCGAAGCACGTTCCGGGCTTGATGACGCCGACTCTTCTCTGGTCACCCTTCTCGTCTGCGACCAGAACGCGCAGCTCTCCTTCCACTGAAAGATAGAAGGTGTTTCCGCCCCATTCTCCCTCGCGCACGACCGTTTCGCCGGGCGAGTAATTCAGCAGGCGCGCGTATGGCCCGATCTGCTTGCCGCCGGAAACCTTTCCCTCGGCAATCATCTTGAGATTGTTCTTATTTTTTTCGTCGAGCAGCTCAGAAACGATGTCGACCTTCTTGAGCGCTTCCAGGATTGCTTCGGGCCTGAGGTCTTCTTTTGGCATGATCGCTTTACAAGCGGTGAATCTCGCGCAGCTTACCACGCGATCCGCAACTGAGGGAATCCACATGCTCTGGCGGCGTGGCAATCCCAATAACAACAGTGGTTGACCTGAGCGAGACGTGATAGCATCCGCGTACACGGCCATCAATTTTCAACGTAATAATAGGCGGCAATGCTGATTCCGACCTTTCAAATGCGCGCCCCTTCGAAGCGCTGGATAGTCGTCGGCGGCGTCTTCGTCGTTGCGCTAGTGTCGATCGCGTGGAGCTTTGATCGATTCGTGCTGCACGCGCGCGGCTTCGGGGGGGCGCCCGCCTCGGTCAGCGAGAAGGCGGACAGCACACGGCAGACGGCAGTCCTAAGAACTAATTCAATTAATACTGACAGCGCGCGGTCACCGGAAGCGTCTTTGATCGACTCTGATAACGATGGCATTCCGGACACAGCCGAGCTACGCTCCTTTCAGGACCGCGAGAGTTTTCGCCGCTGGTTCACGAGCGTAGCTGAGCTGCAGTTTTACCAGTTGAGTGCGCAGTGGAATGTCGAGCAGCGCGATTGTGCCGGCCTGGTCCGGTTTGCGATGCGCGAAGCCCTGCGTCGTCACGACCGTCCCTGGTTTCAAAAAATGGGCCCGGGTTACGAGACGGTTGCGCCGGATGTGGCGGGCTTCGATCTGGATCATAACCCGCTCGGTGAAAAAATCTTCCGCACTGACTTTGGCTCGTTTCATGAAAGCGATCTGCGCAACGGCAGGTTTTCAGAGTTTGCCGATGGCCGCGCGCTAAAGAATTTCAATTCAGCCTTCGTCAGTCGCGACCGTCGTGAAGCCGAAGCAGGGGATTTACTTTTCTACTACCAACCCTGGGTTCAAAAATTTCCTTATCACGTCATGATCTTCCTGGGCGGTCCACACGTCGCGCCAAACGGCGCGCAGGACTGGGTCGTCTATCACACCGGCTCGTCGCCGACGGACCAGGGAACGGTGAAGAAGGTCGAGCTGTCGGTGCTCGATCATCATCCCGATCCGCGCTGGCGGCCGGTTGAGAGTAATCGCAACTTTCTCGGGTTTTATCGACTGAAGATTCTTGAGTAGTTACCGAAACCGCTTGCAGTAGCAAGCGGGTGAGCGCGATGGAGATCAACCACCAAGACACAAAGTTCACGAAGGAGATCAACGTAGTTCTTCTTCGATTCCTCCCTTTCTCGTGTCTTCCGTTTTCGTGTCATCGTGCCCTGGTGGTTAATCGCATGTCCGCTCTTGTGAGGAGGCAAATCGACCGTGTCTGACAACAACCAACGCCTGCGTCGCTATCTTGCAACCGCCGCCATTTATCTGGCGGTCGCCGCGTCCGTCTTTGGCTTCAATGTCATTCGCTCGCGCGCTGCGCGACAAGCTGCGCAACCGGCCCAGCCGGATCAGCCAACCGTTGTCAGCACCGCGCCATACTTCTCGTTGACGACCAACCGTACTTATTCGCCAAACGAAACGGCGCGGCTGTGGGCCAGTTATCAAAATATCGAGTATCTGGATTTCCGCGTCTATCACGTCAAGGACCCCTCAAAGTTTTTCAAGCAGCTCGACGATCCGCACCAGATGGGCGAGAAAGAAAAGGAAGCGGTCTCGCAGGGCTATGGCGTCCGCGTTTCGGTGCTTGAACGCGCGCATTCGCTGAAGATTTCGCTGTTCTCGGCGGTCAAGGATTATGTGCGCACGCACTTGCTGAAAGAGCATCGCGAAACTTTCAACCAGAAGTTTCGCAAGGAGGATGAGCCAACCCGCACGCCTTTGAATGTCGCCGATTACGCGCGCGTGCCTTTGCTGAATCCCGAACAGAAAGTGAAAGACTGGCGCGAGAAGCTGCCGACGCTGGATCACGATTACGACAGCCGCATGATCTCGCTGGGCAAGCAGGATCCGGGCGTCTATCTGATCGAAGCGGTCAATGGCGGAATGCGCGCATACTCGATTGCGATCGTCACGAATTTGACGATGGTCCAAAAGACTACAAAGGACGGCCAGGTGTTGGTTTACGTGGTCGATCGCAAATCCGGCGCGCCGCATGAAGGCGTGAACGTGGAAGTCGCGCGCGCCAAACAAACTCTGGCCAACGGCACCACTGACAAGACCGGTGTCTTCAAAGCTGAGATCAAACCTCCGCAATCATCCGATCAGGCGCCGGAAGACGTCGATCCCGAAGCCGCGCCGAAGAACGCCTATCTGATCATGGCGCGCGAGCGCGACAACTTTGTCATCTCCGACGTCGAGTCATTTTATTTCAGCGGCGAGGGCGGCGAAGACGACGCTCTGTCCGGCAATGATTTGACCAGTTACATCTACACCGATCGTCCCATCTACCGGCCGGCGCAAAAGGTTTTCTTTAAAGGCATTCTGCGGCACTGGGGGCGCAACGGCTACGAACTCGTCGATAGCAAAACGGTCAACGTTACGATCGAAGATCCAAACAACGGCAAAGTCTTTGAAAAGGAGCTGGCGCTTTCCACGCGCGGCAGTTTCAGCGGCGACCTCGACATCGCCGACGAAGCGCCGCTGGGGAGCTATAACATCACGGCCGCGATCGGCGAAGCGAAGGCGAGCGGCT
>DATGVD010000396.1:0-5107 GCA_035300785.1 Pyrinomonadaceae bacterium
GTCGTGACTGAGGCAGGCGGAAAACCGGAACAAATTGCGCGCCTGATTATCTATGTTACCGACAAGAACGAATATCGCTTCCGAAGGAGGGAGATCGGCGAGCGTTATCGCGGCCGCATGGGCAAACATTTTCCGGCGATGGTGCTCGTCGAAGTGAAAAGTTTGCTGGAAGACAACGCGATGATTGAAATTGAAGGAATAGCAGTTCTGAAATGAAACGCTGTCCCACTTGCAGTCGGGTGTATGACGACGAAGGTCTGCGATTCTGTCTCGAGGACGGAACCAACCTCGTCGATACGTTGTCGGCGGAACCGATCCCCACGACTCTGGTCTTGCCGGGCAGCGAAGCACCGGTACCAACGATGAAGCAGACGCAACCGCCAGCTGTGCCACCGCTTCACGCTCAAATGCGTCCACCGGCCGCCACCCGCAAATCTTCAAAACGAAATGTCGTGGTCTGGGTGATCGCCATCGTGCTGCTGGTTCCTTTCGTGGCCGGCGCGGTGGTCGGTGGTCTCGTCATATTCAAGAAGCGAGCATTAACCTGGCATCTGGTATTGGAAGTAGCACCCGACGCACCGGATCGAGATGCCGCCGCCAATCAGGCCGCGCGGGTCATTGAGAAGCGACTCGATGCCATCGGCGTTAGCTATCAGGTCACTCCAGAGCGCAATGGCCGCATTCTTGTCGATCTGTCCGCCACTGCGACGGATCCCGAGCGAGTCAAACAACTGATTACCACCGCGGGCAAGCTCGAGTTGATGCACGTGATTAGTTCGTCAAACCCTGCTCCGGTCCAGACCTATTCGACTATCGAAGACGCGGTTGCTTCGTTCCGCAGCGGCGGCAACACTACACCGAACCGGCGCGTGGCGATTTATGATGAGACTGGGCGCTCTCTAAAACCAAAGTATGTGGTGCTGGAAGAGCCGGCAATAGTTGGCGGCGCCGAATTGCGTGATGCTTCGGCGGTGCCGGGGTCCGGTGAGAACTATTCGATCGCCTTTACTCTGAACAAAACCGGCGCCGACAAATTTGGTCAATGGACGGGTTCGCACATCAACGAGTATCTAGCCGTGGTGCTCAATGACGATGTCAGGTCGATAGCCTTTATTAGATCGCAGATTTCCGATCAGGGCCAGATCAGTGGTGGTTTCACCAGGCAGAGTGCTGAAGACCTTGCTCTGGTCTTAAAGTCGGGGGCATTGCCCTCGGCATTGAAGATTGTTTCTGAAAATACCGACAAGCAATAGACAAGGAATGGATACGCCAAAAACTTTTCTTTACGAACAGCACGACGGCATCGCGACGATTACCCTCAACCGTCCCGAGCGCTTGAATGCGATCACGTTTGAGGTCTATCACGAACTGACTGCCTTCTTCGCGAAACTGCGCGATGAAAAGACTGTCCGCGTGGTAGTGATCACCGGCGCGGGGCGCGCGTTTTGTTCGGGCGGCGACGTGCGGGACATCATCGGCGAACTTCAGGGACGCGACGCGGAAGGCTTGCTCCGGTTCACGCGGCTGACCTGCGAACTGATCCGCAATATGCGCGACCTGCCCAAGCCGATTATCGCTAGTCTGAACGGCACCACGGCGGGCGCCGGTTCGTGCATTGCGCTCGCTTCGGACATTCGCATCGCCGCGGAAGAAGCGAAGATTGCTTTCATCTTTGTAAAAGTCGGACTGGCCGGCACCGACATGGGCGCAACTTATCTTTTGCCGCGCGTCGTCGGTCTGGCGAAAGCAACTGAATTGTTGATGACCGGCGATTTCATTTCGGCGGCCGAGGCCGAAGCGATCGGCCTGTACAATCGCGTCGTGCCGCGCGATCAATTGGAAACTGCAACCCGCGAGTTTGCGGAAAAGCTAGCGCGCGGTCCGGCGCTGGGGCTGGCGAAGACAAAGGAAATGCTGAACCGCGAAATGAACATGGGCTTTGAATCCGCGTTGGCAGCTGAGGCCGTCGCGCAGGCGCTGTGTATGCAGACGCCGGATTTTCGCGAGGCGCACGCGGCGTTTCTGGAAAAACGGGCGGCGAAATTTAAGTGATTGCCGATTTCCAATTGCCAATTGCCGATTGGCTTTTCGGCCAGGTTGTAGCTGGACTGACGAAAGTTGAGCCATTCGTTGTTTCAAAATTGGCAATCGGAAATCGGCAATTGAAAATGCTCTAATGGATTCCTTCATCAACACAACCCCGTTCTTCTCGTCCGATCATCGCGCCCTCGCGGCGCGGATGGCTGAGTTTGCCGAACGGGAGATCGAAGTGCGGGCCGGCGATGATGAGGGTGACGTCGACGAAGCTCTGCGCGGTTATGTCCTGCTGCTTGCGGAAAACGATCTGTTGCGCTATGCCGTCGCGGCGCCCGGGCAGGCATTCGATCTCCGAAGTTTCTGCATCATTCGCGAGACGCTTTCGTATTCTTCGTCGCTGGCCGATCTTGCCTTCGTGATGCAGGGCCTGGGCACTTACGCGATCAGTCTCGCGGCCACTGAACATGTCCGCGATTTCTGGCTGGCGCGCGCGGCCAACGGAAAAGCAATCGCGGCGTTCGCTCTGACTGAACCCGATGCGGGGTCCGATGTGGCCGCGCTCAAAACCACCGCGCGGCGTGAAGACGATGCTTACATCATCGACGGCCGCAAGCGCTTCATCTCAAATGCGGGCGTGGCGGATTTCTATACCGTGTTCGCGCGCACAGGGACGCGTGAAGACGGACGAGCAGAGATTTCCGCGTTCATCGTCAGCGCGCGCATGCCGGGCTTTGCAGTCGCCGAGCGCACCGAGATGATCGCGCCGCATCCGATTGGCGAGCTGGAATTCAAAGGCTGCAAGGTGCCCGCCGAAGACATGATTGGCGTGCCTGGCGATGGCTTGCGGCTCTCGCTGCAAACCCTCGACATGTTTCGCGCCAGCGTCGGCGCGTCGGCGTGCGGCATGGCGCGGCGCGCGCTCGACGAAAGCGTTTTGCATGCGAAGTCGCGCGAACAATTCGGCCGCCCACTTTCGGGTCATCAGTTGATTCAGGAAAAACTCGCCGATATGGCGACCGAGTTCGACGCCGCGCGACTGCTGGTTTATCGCGCCGCGTATTTGAAAGACACCGGGGCCGCAACGTCGACTCGGGAAGCGAGCGAAGCAAAACTGTTCGCTTCGGAAGCCGCCGGCCGCATCGTCGAACAAGCCGTGCAGATTCATGGCGGCATCGGTCTGGTGCGCGGCACCGTGGTCGAGCGGTTGTATCGCGAAGTGCGCGCGCTGCGGATTTATGAGGGCACTTCAGAAATTCAAAAGCTCGTCATTGCGAATCAACTCTTGAAAGAGTGAAACCCGTAAGCAGCGGTGTGCGGTATTGTTTCGTGTAATTTCGTGGATAGGTCTTTCACCTGGCCAGGAATCGATCCATGAAATCACACGAAACAGTTGGTTCACTTGAGCCGAGCGGGATGATGCGCGATGAATCAGTCCAAAGAACCCAACGACCGTAACCATGCCCTCGCCCGGCGTCTCGGCCTCTTTGATGCGACGATGATCGTGATGGGCGGGATCATCGGCAGCGGCATCTTCATCAATCCTTACGTCGTTGCTCAGCAAGTCCACTCGAACTTCTTGATTCTCGGCGCGTGGGCGTTTGGCGGTCTAATTGCGCTCGCGGGAGCGTTCATTTACGCCGAACTCTCTTCGCAAAGTTCGGCGAGCGGCGGTCAATACGTTTATCTGCGCGACGCTTTTCATCCGTCACTGGCGTTCATCTATGGCTGGACGCTGCTTTTAGTAATTCAGACCGGCGGGATGGCCGCGGTCGCGGTGACGTTCGCGAAATACTTGATGGAACTCGGCGGCGGACAAGCGAGCGACACGCGCGCGGCGCTGGTTGCCGCAGTGGCCCTGGGCGTGTTGACGATCATCAACTGTCTGGGTGTGCGCGCGGGCAGCACGACCCAAAACGTTTTCATGATCTTGAAGCTGCTGGCGATCGTCGCGCTGGTCGTCTTTGGACTGACGGTTAGCGGCGCTTCGCGCGGCGCGGCAACGACCGTCGCCGCAGCCGAGTCGTCGCCAACTATCTGGCAGGCGCTGATTGCTTTCGGTGCGGCGCTGATCCCGGTGCAGTTCGCGTACGGTGGCTGGCAGACGGCATGCTTCGTCGCCGGCGAAGTGCGTGAGCCGCGCAAGAATTTGCCGCGCGGGTTGCTGCTCGGCGTGCTGGGTGTGATTGCGGTTTATCTCTCGGTGAATTTCGTATGCTTGTACGCGCTCGGCCCCCAAGGTCTCGCCGCAACTAAGACTCCCGCGTCCGCGGTGATGCGTCTGGCGCTGGGCGAGCGGGGCGCGCGCTTCATCGCAGCGGGTATCGCCGTCTCGACCCTCGGATTTCTGAGTCAGAGCATGCTGACCGCGCCGCGAGTTTATTTCGCGATGGCCGAGGACGGCTTGTTCTTCAAGAGTTTGGCGAAACTAAACCGGGCGCGGGCGCCGGCCTTCGCGATCGCTTTGCAGGGAGCGCTGGCCATCATCATCTGCTTCTCTGGCCGTTACGAACAGATTCTGAATTACGTGGTTTCGTCCGACGTGATTTTCTTTGCGCTCACGGCTGCTTGCGTGTTCGCGTTTCGGCGCCGGACCCCGGCCAACAATGCGAATGGGGCGTTTCGCATTCCCGGCCACCCGCTGACGACGCTGTTTTTTATCGCGGCCTGCGGCGCGGTCGCGTTCAGCACGATTCACCGCTATCCAAGCAACAGTCTAATCGGATTGGTTATAATGCTCTCCGGTTTGCCGGTGTATTTCGTCTGGGCCTCGATGCGAAAGCCGAGAGGCACGGGATCCTGATTTCAGTTCTTCTCTGCGCAATCTCCGCGAACTCTGCGTCTCTGCGGTGAGTTTTTCGCGGCTAAGATTCACCGCAGAGACGCCGAGAACGCAGAGACGACGCAGAGGATTTCAACACATGAAGACTCAATCAACTTACATGCATTGGGCCAAGACGCGCCCGAAGGTGAAATACGATCTCGCCCTGAGCGGGATTCTCAATCTGCCGTTCGCCGAACTGGACGCCAAGATCGAAGACCTGGATTTGAACGGCGACAACTCTTATGGCTA
>DATGVD010000397.1:0-3449 GCA_035300785.1 Pyrinomonadaceae bacterium
GACGCGACTGTCGAGAATGCGACGCTTCTTCTCTTCCGTCCAGCGTCCGTTCGCAATTCCGTCGCCGGCTAAATTAATGACTGCGTCGAAGCCTTCCAGGGCCGGCGCGTCGATCGATCCACGATCTGGATGCCATTCAATCTCACCGGACGCCGGCGCCGAACGCACCAGCCGCGTGGCTTCAGCTCCTTCGGCATTCAGCTTCGGAACCAGAGCCGAGCCGACCAGACCGCTGGCTCCGGCTATGACAATCCTCGTCCCTTTGATTTTCATTTTTCGGCCTTGCCTCAAACTTGCTAGATCATCGTAAGCCTTTGGCTCGAAAGAGTACTACCAAGCAACAATTCTTGCGAAGGGCCTTACGCTTTTTTTCTCCGGAAAATCTGTAGAATCCCGGCTTCAATTTTGAGTTTGCACTGTGACGCGCTTCAGAATATTAACCCCCATTCTCGCCGCTGTGGCGCTGCTCTGCCTGCTCGGTGTGCACCCGACGCAGACCCAGTCAACGCTCCGGCGCATCACTAACACCACCGAAGAAGGCATCAACCTCAATCCTTCGATCAGCGGCGCCGGGCGAATCGTCGCTTTTGAATCGACTGAAGATATTGCCGGAGCCGGCGGCGCCGATCACTTCCGCGCCATACGTGCAAACATCACAGTCGATCCGTCAACATTTTTTCAGATGGGCGGCACCCGCGCCGTCGCGGCCGCGATTTCGCAGGACGGATCGCGCATCGCGTTTGCTTCCAAAGACGATCCGCTCGGCACCAACCCCGACGGCAATTCTGAGATATTTCTTTTCGACGGCGCCAGGCTGACGCAGGTGACGAACACCTCGCCGGGCGACATCGCGAACCGCGTTACGAATGGAAACTTGCAGCCTTCGATCTCCGACGACGGCCGGTTCATTGCTTTCTCGTCAAACCGCGACCTGGCCAGCCAAAACTCGGACGGCAATCTCGAAATCTTTATCTACGATGCGGTCGCGACCACGTTCGCTCAATTGACGAACTCTTCCGGAATCGTCGGCTGTAGCGATGCCAAGATTAGCGGCAATGGCGCGAAGGTCGCTTTCGTGCGCGATACCGGCGCGACGCCGAGCGCCCGGCGCGATTTGATGATTCAGGATCGGACTTCCGGTCCAGCCACGGTCATTGCCAGCCAGGTGCAGACGCTCCTGATGACTTACGGACGCGCGATCAGCGACGACGGCGCGCGAGTCGTTTATTCGAGTGAGACGGCAACCAACTCGAGCCAGGTTTTCATGTTTGATGGGCGCGGGGGCGCG
The DNA here is from genome assembly GCA_035300785.1 of Pyrinomonadaceae bacterium. Lineage (GTDB taxonomy): Bacteria > Acidobacteriota > Blastocatellia > Pyrinomonadales > Pyrinomonadaceae > UBA11740. Next base: position 1,289 of record DATGVD010000397.1, read on the forward strand.
GTAAACCGGCAGATTACTTCGCTCGGCACGCGCGTTACGGAAGTTCCGCTGCACCCGACCATCAGCGGTGATGGCACGCGGATCGCGTTTGCGACGCGCCGGAATTTTAACAGCTTTAACTCTGACGGCAGCGTGGAGCTTTACGTTTACGATAGTCCGACGGCGACCTTTTCCAGGATCACGAATGCTCCATCAAGCGCCACCGCGGACGTCGTCTCTTCATTGAATGACGACGGATCGGTAGTCGCATTCAGTTTTCCGCGGGTCCTGTCGGGTGCAGTCACCAACAGCGACCTCGCTAACGATTCCGAGATTTATGTAGCCGCGCCCACGGCGCGGCCGCCTTTCGCCGCATTAACGGCCATCTTAAACGGCGCTTCGTTTGGCAATGAACCATCGGCCACCAAAGCCGTCGCGCCGGACAGCATCGCGGTCGCGCGCGGGAGCGTTCTGGCGAACACGACTCTGCAATCGCAACGCCTGCCAAACGGGACTTTTCCGACGAACGTTGCCGGCACGACCGTGACGGTCAACGGTCGCGCGGCGCAGATCTTTTTCGTTTCTCCCGGCCAGGTCAATTTCCTGCTGCCGCCTGCGACTGAGATTGGCACCGCTGATGTGGTCGTCACGAACTCGGAAAACTTTCAATCGCGCGGCAGCGTGCCCACCCTGCGGACTGCTCCTGGCGTCTTCACAAAACCTGGCGACGGGGCCGGCGAAGGAATGATTCTGAACAGTGACACGCTTCAGGCTGGACCGTTCGATCCGGCGGGCGGTAATTTGCGCTTGACGATCTTCACGACCGGAGCCCGCAACGCGACGCAGACGTTGATAGTGATCGGCGGGCGCGTCGTCCCGGCCGAATCCGTCATGGCATCGCCGGACATGCCCGGGCTGGACGAAGTCCGTGTCCTGGCCCCTTCGGATCTGCGCGGCACAGGCACGGTGAATCTTTCCGTCCAGTGCGATGGTCGCGACAGCAACCCGGTAACTGTCACCTTCACGGGCGATCCTGCACGCAACATTTTCATTAATGAAGTCCTGGCTGACCCACCCACTGGCCTTGCCGGCGATGCTAATCACGATGGAGTCCGCGACGGAACTCAGGACGAGTTTATTGAACTGGTGAACGGAACCGCGCACGACGCGATCGAACTCGGCGGGTGGACGATCAAGACTCGGGCAACCGGCGGGACGACAGAAACGACGCGCTTCACCTTCGCATCGGGAACGACCCTTTCGGCAGGCGAGGCCATCGTCGTATTTGGCGGTGGAACTTTCAATCCGAGCGATCCGGTGTTTGGCTGTGCTCAAGTCGTGAAAGCCACTTCTTCCAGCGGCCTGTCGCTGACGAATGGCGGCCTGACGATTCTGGTTCGCGACGGAGCGGGCAATCTCATCAGCGAGTTTTCCTACGGTGGGTCGACTGGGTTGGACGGCGGCAATGCTCAATCGCTGACGCGCGCGCCCGACATCACCGGAAGCTTTGTGCAACATACAAGCGTCGCCGGCTCGCGAAAGTTCTCGCCGGGCCTGAAAGTTGACGGCACGCCTTTCGGCAATTGTCCCGGCCATCCGGCCACCATGACGATTTCGCCGCCGGCCGCGACCATCAACGTCGGCCAAACAACTCAATTCACGGCGCAAGCTTTCGATCAGTTCGGCCGTGCGATGACCGGAGTGACAATTACGTTTGCGTCAGACAACACGACGGTCGCAACGGTCGATTCCACTTCGACAAATCCGGGCACAGGTATCGCGACGGCGATCGTCAGTGCACACAATCCCGGCACCGCGCACATCACCGCAAGTGCCACTGATGGAACGACGACCGCCAACAGCAGTCAGGCGACGCTGACTGTGAACGGCCCGTCACTGTCCATCAACGACGTGAGCTTAAACGAAGGCAACTCCGGCCCGACCATGTTCAATTTCATTGTCAGCCTTAATCAACCTGCGCCTGTTGGTGGCATCACTTTCAATATTGCGACCCAGGACAACACCGCCACAGTTGCCGACCACGATTACGTCGGGAGTACTCTGACGAGTCAGACCATCCCGCCTGGCCAGAAGACTTACAACTTCGCGGTTACGGTAAACGGCGATCTGAACATCGAGCCGAACGAAACCTTCTTTGTAAATGTGACGAATGTCACTGGGG
>DATGVD010000398.1:0-13397 GCA_035300785.1 Pyrinomonadaceae bacterium
TCAGTGCGCCAAACGCGTTTCGGGAATTTTGATTTGGCGCCGCTCCCTGGAGCGAAAATCATTCCGCGAAATTTTGGCGATGGGCCGGGTTACTTCTCGATAAATCTGAGGATGGCGAAGACTTTTGGTTTTGGTTCGCAGCCCAGGCCGCCGGCCAGAGCCGGCAACGCCGGGGCAACGGGCGCGGGGAGCGGTGCTGCGAAGACCGGCGCCGCGGGAACTGGCGGAGCTGCGCCCGGCAAGCCGGCTCCGCCAGCGTCCCAACGGGGCCGCCCCGAGGACAAGCCTTACAAACTAACGATTAGTCTGTTCGTGGCCAATCTGTTCAATCACACGAACAAAGGAACTCCGATCGGCAATCTGACTTCGCCCTTGTTCGGAACGTCAAACGCGTTGTCCGCTAACAGCTCGTTCACCTTCGGCGCCAGCTCCGCGCAGAGCAACCGCAGCGTCAGCTTGCGGGCGCAGTTTAATTTTTGATGATCATCCGCAGATTGCGCGGATCACTTGGGTATGGCTCTCGTAAACATCAGGGTGGAAATGGTAGCCAGTCTCACGAACCGCGTTTCTTGCTATGCCAAACTTTCTTCTTGGCGCTCTTCTTCCGGCGCTTGACGCCGCGGCGGCGAGGAAGCGTTTTCGGATCGCCGGTCGCGGCTTTCCTTACGTTGCCGCCTTCGTCTTCGGCAATCTCGGCGAGCGTGCGCTTGGTCAAAACTGAGAACGGTTGAGTCTCGGCGATCTCTCCGCCTTCCTTTGCGTACTTGTCGCGGTGCTTGATCAATAGCCATTGCCGGTCGCGTGTGCGCACGAGCACGAACGAGCCTTTCAGTTTCTGACCCAGCAGAGCGAATTTCAGTTCGCCTTTCGCGACGGCCTTCCTAACGCTGTTTGTGTTCTCAGGCCCGTAGATGCCAAAGTCCCAAACCATCACGGTGCCACCGCCGTATTCGCCCTCGGGGATCACGCCTTCAAAGTTGGCGTAGGCTACCGGGTGATCTTCGACGTGCACCGCCATCCGCTTGACCGTGGGATCCATCGAAGGGCCCCGCGGGACGGCCCAGGACAGGAGCACGCCGTCGGCTTCGAGACGAAAGTCGTAATGCAACGCCGTCGCGCGATGTTTCTGCACGACGAAGATGTTGCCCATCTCGGAAGTTTGCTTCTCCGGACCGGGCTCGGGCGTCTTGTTGAAGCGGCGCTTCTTTTTGTATTCAGCTAGACCCATCGATCTTAGTTTCAGGTTTCAAGTTTGAAGTTTCAAGTTGGGAGAGCTTCAAATCCTCAGATGTGCAAACTTGTCGAGAGCGCGTGAAGTCAGTACCACCCGCGTCAGCGGGTGGGTCGAACACGCAACGCGCGCGTTGACCACTGGCCCCACCTGCTTACGCAGGTGGTACTGACTCCAATACGCGACTCGAGTGACACACGGGCTACTGCCCTGCGCCAGCGGCATCGGCTTTCTCTTCGAACAACTCGCTCTGAATCGGATCCAGTCCCAGCACCTCGCGCACGCGCGCGAAACTGCGGCGATGAATGGGCGCGGCGCCGAGTTCTTTCAACAGACGGCAATGCTCGGGCGTTGGATAACCTTTGTGCGAAGCGAACTTGTAACCCGGATGCACGGAATCGAATTCAGCCATCAGCGCGTCGCGAGTAGTTTTAGCGATGATCGAAGCGGCAGCGATGCTGGCTGAGAGCGTGTCACCCTTGATGATTCCGCGTTGTGGCGCCGGGCAATAAGGAATGCGCCGCGCATCAACCAGAACAAAATCGGGCTGCGACCCGAGACCTTCGACTGCGCGTCGCATCGCCAGCAAGCCCGCGTGATAGATGTTCAGCTTGTCGATCTCTTCGACTTCGGCTCGGCCAACCGACCAGGCGATCGCGTCGCCCTTGATCTGTTTTGCTAATTCTGAGCGCAGGTCCTCATCCAGGATCTGCTTTGAATCATTCAGCCCGCGCAGTTTGTAATCTCGCGGAAGAATGCAGGCGGCGGCAATCACCGGCCCGGCTAGCGGCGCCATGCCGGCCTCGTCAACGCCGGCAATAAGCCGAAATCCGTCAGCCCATAGTTCGATCTCAAATCGCAGAAGATTATGCAGGCGCTGTCCTTCGGCGCGATTCTTGCGCCAGCGTTCGCGGATTTGTTTTGCGAGATGCTGCGCGCCCTGACGCGCGTCGCTCTCCAAAGCTTCAATCAAGCCTTTCGGAACCGCACGCTCGCGATCGATAAATCTCTCCTTGAGTTCCGGAATGGACTTGGCGAGCAGTTGATCGAGTGATCGCATGATGTTTCCGAAACCCCGAGCGATAGCGAGGGGATCATACACTCACGTGTTGAATTTTCGATCCGGTCGCTACCGCTCCCGGTTCTGTAACGGTTGCCCGCGCAGCGCGCCGAGCGACTTCTGATCTAAAACGTAAACGTCGGCCGCGGGCGTAGCTCCGACTGCAAGGCTGAAAGCCGGCCGGCTTGCCTGTCGCAGACGCAACAGCATTGCCTGGTTGCTAAGGTAGGTCCGCCCGCGGCCGTCGATGACGAAATCTCCCGGCGTTAACTTGCCGAGCTCGGCCGGGTCAGATAACTCAACGCAAACCAGATCCGCGCGATTGACCCGCTGCGCGTAGTAGGCAGCCACCGTTGGCAGTTCGCTGGCGACGCGCGCACCCGGGCTCGCGCGTTTCGCGATTTCAGTTAACGCATCCTGCATATAAGCATCGTAAAATTCATCCTGAGGGAAATATTCGCCGGCGTGTGCCGCGCCGCCCAGCAGGTTCATATAGAGTCGATAATGCGGCATGGCGGTCGCCGATGACCACAACGCCGAGGCGATCACCAACGACGCCAGTGCGGCGCGCGCATAGATTCCGGCCCCTGGGCTGTCAAAGACCCGCGCGGAAATTCTGCCCAACCATCGAGCCGCCCATTGAACTCCCAGCGCGGCGGCCATGATGACGGCAGGTAAAACCGCGGTAAAGTACCGAGTAAATTTGCCGCCCGCAAACGTGAACGTAATCCCCCAGAAGAACAGCCAGAAGATCAGAAAATAACGGCCATCGCCGATCTTTTTCCTGAAAAGCAGAATGAACCCCGTCAAAGACCCCAGCAAGGTCAGCAGCGGAAGTTTGACACCCATCAGGACAAGATAAAAGTACCAGGGTTCGCCTCGTAACCAATCTGTGTAACGATGCGGGTAGAGCCGGCCCAGGAATTCATAACTATCGTGACCAATCGTTCGCGAGCTGGTAAAGTTCAAAATGGCGCGCCACGATCCTGGCAATAGGATCGAGGGATTGCAAACCAGAAACACTGCTCCCATCACCAGAAAGAATTTAATGAATCGGATCTTCCCGATCTGCCAGCGGGTAGTCGGTATTCTCTGGAACGCGTAATTGTAGGCCACACTGATCGCGATCATCTGCGCCACGTACTTCGAAGCCAGCATCGCGCCGAACGCCGCGGCCGTGGCCCAATAAAAAGGTTCAGGCCGCCGCTGCGGCTGGCTTTCGGCAATGCGTTGCCCGCGCAGCCAGAAGACGTTCGCCAGCAAAAAAAAGAAAACGAGGAGGGTATCTTCCTTGGCGATCCGATTGAAGCCGATGGCCAGCGGATCGAAGGCCCAGAGCGCGGCCGCGATGAGGGCCGCTTCCAGGCCGAACAGTTCCGAAGCCACCAGGAAAATCAGCACCACGGTCAGGGCTCCAAACAAAGCGTTGGGAAGTCGCAGCGAAGTCTCAACCGGAAGGTTTAATTCCGGATGCCCCGCCACCAGCGACGTGGCGTTCCATTTCTCGGCGCCGATCACGCTGATGGTGAGCATCGCCTTCATTAACAGAGGATGCTCTCCATTCGCGGCCGTGAGCCCGTGCGCGCGATAGTCCGAAACCGCATTGAGCTTGTTCAGTTCATCCTCGCTCAATCCTTCGGTGCTGAGGCCGTTCGTGCGGAAGCCAAACCCAACGATCACAAGCACGCTCAGAACCGCAACGAGGAGCGTTCGGCTGAGCGAACGCGCGCCGGCCTCACCAAACAGTTCAGGTCTTAGACCGGCAGTAATTGCTGGCAGGGCGGCAGCGGACAAGGTCAGAAGTCTCCAGGGATTATCGGGAATTAAATCGCAGCGGCGTGGCGTCCGGCCGATAACTCTGACGCCATTGTCTCAAATAGAAGGCCGTAGCTTAGCTTTAATCAAAGCATTGGGGCAACTCCGGGCGCTGGGCAATGTTTTTCGCCGCTGGATTTGGCAGGATACCGCTTGCAATTCTCGCGTAAATCAGCGAATATTGGCTCTCGATTTCGAGACCTTGTCCCTTCGTGTGCCGATATGCACTAACGCGAAGGATCCGAATTAATAATAGCAGGAGACTATATGGCACCAGCACTACAGCAAGAGAATGCTCCGACTTCTTCCGCGCCCCCGTCCAGGCTGGATGAGAAACTTCACCAGATTCTTTACAAGCCGGAAGCCCGCGCGGTGCTCGAACAGAAGGCTGAACTGCAAGTTCTGCCGGAGCCTCCGTATCCGATTCATCCCGATCCGCAGCCAATGACCAAGTCGGAATATCAGAAGCTGAACGCAATTCGCACCTGGAAAACCTGGGGCTCGCCCTATTTCAAATCGCGCTGGTACAAAAACGACTTGCGACCGATCATCCCTTACCTGTTTACTGAGTGGAAGTGCAATCTGGATTGTCACTATTGCTGGTCCTACAACAACAAGGTCAAGGGCATGACCGAAGACACGGCGAAGCGCTCGATCGATTGGCTGCACTCGATCGGTTCGCGCGTCCTGGCCCTGATGGGCGGCGAGCCGTTGCTCCGGCCGAAGTTCATTCACAAGATTGTTCATTACAGCGCCAAGAAAGACATCTTCGTTTATCTGCCCACGAACGGCCGTTTGATGAAGCCTGAAGTAATCGATCGGCTGGGCGACGCCGGCATAGCAACGGTGAATCTGGCGGTTGATTCAGTCAAAGACCGAAAGTCCTTGCCGAAGGCGCTGGATCCGATTCGTCCTTACTTTGAGTATCTGGTCAAGCGGCAGCATCACTATGGCTACACGGTGATGTTCAATATCAACATCTGCCGCAACAACATGGATGACGTTAAAGAGTTGACGGAAATCGCGCACGACGCCGGCATCGCGACTGACTATCACATCAACGAGACGCCGATGATGGAGCAGGACCACTTCAAACACCTCGACGAAAACGTCACGTACCTTACGCCCGACGATTGGTCAAAGGTGGACGACCTCCTGGATTACCTCGACGACAAGCGACACAGCGAAGGCTACAAGATGGTCAATCAGAGCAAGCACATGCAGGAGATGAAACAGCTCATGCGTGGGGCGGTCCCGCCATGGAAGTGTCGCGCCGGACAGAACTCTCTGATTGTTCGCACCGATGGCACCCTGGCGCCGTGCTTCCCGATGTACTCAGCCACGCATGACTGGGGCACCATCGAGAATCCGAAATTCGATGTGAAACAGTTGGACGAGATGAAGCAGGAGTGTTCGACCCATTGTCTTTCGACCTGCAACTATATTCTCGCCTACTGCTATGACACGAAGCGCGTGCTGAAATGGGCCGCGAAGCAGGCCATGCACGGCTTCAAGGGATCGACTGACACGATTCAGTAAGCCGCCAACCCACCACGGACAGTTTGCGGCGATCGAGCTTCTCGTTCTCGGTCGCCGCGGTTCTTTTTATAGATCAGACTTTACAGTTGTAAATGAGAGCGGGCTCGCGCGGCAATTTTTTCAGGCCAGGGGCGCGTGTTCAAAGTTATTGGCAAATCGCCAACGATCAGCTACAATGCGAAATGTCTCCATCAGGTCTCTGCCTGAGGACAAATCCCACGCCCGGCCGCTAACCTTTCGCCATCAAGGCCAATGAAATTGTTCGAAAAACTCGTGCAACGGAAGGCCCAGCGGGGCAAGTCCACGACTGGCCGCTTGGCATTGCTATCCGCGATTCTGCTCTGGTTCGTCGCGGCTGGAGCCGGCCTGTCATTCCTCGCGTCCTATGAAAACGCGCCAGGCGTAGCCGCGGCTGCTCCGAGCCGCTGGCCGACCGGCAGCCGCATAAAGCCAGCGCCAGACCGAGCAACGTTAGTTATGTTGACCCATCCCCAGTGTCCGTGCACGCGCGCCAGCGTCGAGGAACTAGACAAACTCATGGCGCACTGCCAGGGTCGCATGAACGCCTACGTTGTGCTCATGAAACCGCACGGCTTTGCTGACGATTGGGTGAAAACTGATCTGTGGAGGCATGCGCTGCGAATTCCCGGAGTCAGCGTGCTGGTTGACGAAGATGGTATCGAGGCACGGCACTTTCGCGCGGCGACGTCGGGTCAGGTTCTTCTGTACGGTGCCGACGGGCGTCTGCTTTTTAGCGGCGGCATCACGAGTACGCGCGGGCACGTGGGCGATAACGCAGGCGAGTCCGCGATCGAGGCACTGGTAAACACCGGATCGGCTGACGATGACCACAGTCTGGTTTTTGGCTGCCCGTTGTTCAATCCCGACTCCGAGTGCCGAAAAGGAAGCTATGAAGAAGTCGGAAACTAACCCAAGCCTTGCTCCGTCAACTCTAGAGCAAGCGAGCCATTTGTTCGCGGCCCACCAGCAGACTATCTACAAGAGCACGGACCGTATGTTCGCCGTGCTGATGTCGGTTCAATGGCTGGCCGGAGTTATCGCAGCCCTTTTGATCGCACCGCGAACATGGATAGGTACTTCCAGCCAAACTCACATTCACGTATGGGCCGCAGTCTTTCTCGGTGGAGCAATTAGTTTCTTCCCGATCGTTCTTGCTATTGCCAAGCCAGGAGCAATCAGCACGCGCTATGTGATTGCAACTGCTCAGATGCTCATGTCGGCCTTGCTGATTTACCTCACCGGAGGCCGCATTGAAACCCACTTCCATGTCTTTGGCTCGCTCGCGTTCCTGGCGTTTTATCGAGACTGGCGAGTGCTCGTGCCGGCGACTATTGTCGTCGCTGCCGACCATTTCCTGAGAGGTATCTTTTGGCCGCAATCTGTGTACGGCGTACTTTCCGCGAGCCAATGGCGCTGGCTTGAGCACGCAGGCTGGGTGCTCTTCGAGGACACTTTCCTGTTCATTGCCATCAAGCGCAGCGTCGGTGAAATGTGGGGGATTGCCCAGCGCACCGCTGAGCTCAATGACAACGAAGAGCGTTACCGGGCCGTAGTCGAACAAACTGCCGAAGGTCTGGTCCTCGCCGATGTCGATACGATGCGGGTTCTCGAGTGTAACGTCGCGTTCGCTGACTTGCTCGGTTACACAGTTAAGGAAGCGCTGAAATTGACAGCCTATGATTTCATCGTTGACGAGCGGGAAGCAATCGATCGTAGGTCAGGAACCCTGCTTGACAGAAGGCTTCCGATCACGGGCGAGCGACGCTTTCGTAGGAAGGACGGCAGCATCATTGACGTCGACGTGAATGTGACCGTCATATTCTATGGAGGCAAAGACGTCTTCTGCACCGTTGTTAGAGATATCGGCGAACGCAAACGCGCCGAAGAAGCATTGCGCGAGTCGGAGCTGAGGTTGCGTAAGGCGCACGAAGAACTGGAAACCAGGGTCCTCGAGCGAACCACCGAGTTGGCAGCAGCGAACGACGACTTACAGAGGGAGGTCGCGGAGCGAAAGCTGGCCGAAGAGGCCCTGCGCAACAGCGAAGAACATCTGCTCCAGGCGCAGAAGATGGAGAGCATCGGCACCTTGGCGGGCGGCGTCGCTCACGACTTTAATAACTTGCTGACGGCGGTGCAGGGCCACGCGGAGCTTGCCTTGCGACAAACGCCCGACGATTTGCCCGTCCGCGATCGGCTTGTGGAAATCGGAAAGGCCGCTGCTCGCGGCGGAAAGCTGACGCAACAGTTGCTGGCCTTCAGTCGTCGCCAGAGGTTGGAACGCAAGACCATCAATCTCAACGACACTATCGCAGATCTCACAAAGATGCTGCAGCGTCTCCTCGGCGAGGACGTAGAGGTGCAACTGCTCTTGGCGCCAAATCTCAGTCCGGCCTTTGCGGACTCGGCGCAGATCGAGCAGGTGGTCATGAATTTGGCGATCAATGGACGCGACGCTATGCCTCGTGGAGGACGCCTGATCATCGAGACGCACAACACCGTGCTCGACGAGAGCTACTGTCGCGACCACGCTTACGCGAAGCCCGGCAAACATGTGCTGATCAAGGTTAGCGATACCGGCGTGGGAATGGACGCCGAAACCAGGGCGCGCATCTTCGAGCCGTTCTTCACCACCAAAGAGGTGGGCAAAGGAACGGGTCTGGGATTGGCTATGGTCTATGGCATAGTCAAGCAGCACGAGGGTTTGATCGAAGTGTACAGCGAGGTTGACCAGGGCACGAGTTTCGGTATTTATTTGCCCGCAGACGAAAAAGTCCCCATCGCTGAGAAGGCCGCATCTGAAACTGCTCTTCGAGGCGGAGCGGAAGTTATCCTCGTGGCCGAGGACGAAGAAACGCTTCGTTATCTGGCCAGAGACATCCTTTCGGATCTCGGTTACCGCGTGATTCTGGCCAAAGACGGCGAAGAAGCCGTTGAGCTCTACGAACGCAGTTCTGAGGAGATCGATCTGCTTTTGTTTGATGTGGTCATGCCGCGCGTGGGCGGTTACGAAGCCTACACGCGAATACGCTCACTTAGCAGCAACGGCGATATACCGTTGATATTTATGACCGGTTACAGCTCGGAGATGATCGAAACCTCGTTGACCAAAGACATAGCTCCTATAATTCAAAAGCCCTATACTGTCACGCTGCTTGGCCAAACAGTGCGCGAGGTTCTTGACTCTCATTCCTACAATTAGAAAAACAGTTACACGGTTTTCCGTCCATCGATTAGGTCAGGAATAATGCGGTAGAGGGCGATATCGACGGCCCGCCCTAAAGCATCAAGCTGGGTTGCGCTGATTGCCGGTGTCAGGGAAGGGTTTCGCTCAGTGATGAGTTTCATTGCGCGCTGCGTCTCTTCGGCATTGGTTAACTGCTCGGCCTTGCCGATGACCATCACGCTGCGCCAATGCGTGCGGTCGGTTATTTCCTCAACCTGCAAACAGACTTTCGGGTTCGCTTCGATGAATTGCGTCTTCATTCCTTCAGTGGTGAAGAAATAAAGTTCCTTGCCGTCGTATGCGTAGTCCATCGGCACGACGTACGGGCGGCCATCGCGCGAGCAACCGAGGTGCCCGAAGCTTTCCCGTTGCAGCAGCGCGTGCATTTCGGCGGGCGCCATATCCTCAACCTTTAGCATCAGTAGAAACTCCTTTAGGAACCAGTGGCAGAGATCTCAAACGCAGACCGGTGGCGCTGAAGATAGCATTGCCGACCGCAGGCGCCAGGCCGACGATCGGAGTTTCGCCGGCGCCGGCTGACGGAATGTCTTTGCGATCGACCAGCACGACTTCGATCAATGGTGCGTCACTGAATCGCGGCACACGATAGCTGGCAAAGTGCGGGTTAAGGATTTTGCCATTCTCAAACTGGATGGATTCGAACAACGCGCCGCCAATGGCCATCGTGATCGCGCCTTCAATCTGATTCTTCAAATGAGCCGGATTGACGACCGCGCCGCAATCAAACGCTTCGACCACGCGAACGATCCGAACCCTGGGATTCTGTTTGTCTGCGTCTTTGCCTGAAGGTCTTTCAATCGCAATTTCAGCGCAGGTTGCCAGATAGCCGTCCTTCTCAAAGCCACATGCGATGCCAAAGCCGTGGCTCGCTGCGGGTTTTGTCTGGCCCCAACCGAATGCCTTCGCCGCTGCTTCCAGCACACCCCGCATTCGTTCGTCCTTGAGGTTCTTTAACCGAAATGTAAGCGGATCCATGTTCACGGCCTGTGCCAGTTCGTCGATGTGCGTCTCGCGGGCAAAGTGGTTCGCGGTCGCTGCCAGTCCGCGATACGAGCCCTGACGTAGCGGAGAGTTCGATTGGTGAAACCGAATGTCATTGTTCGGAATGTCGTACTTGATTTGAATGCCCGAGGCCCCGGAGTTGTAGTTGTGAAACTCCCACGCGGTGATCGTCCCGTCAGATTTGACGCCGCTCTTAATATCGATCACGCCGGCCGGCCGGAAATAAGCCCAGGTGAATTCTTCTTCGCGCGACCAGACCAGCTTCACTGGTTTGTTCGTGGCTTTGGCGAGACGCGCCGCTTCGATCGCACACTCGCCGGTATGTTTGCCGCCGTAACCGGAACCGGTGTCGGGAACGATGACCCGAACTTTGTCTTCCGAAATGTGAAAGGCTTCCGCCAGTTCGGTGCGCACCCCAAACGGTCTCTGGGTGCCGGTCCAAACAGTGAGCTTATCGTCTTTCCATTCGGCAACGGCGGCGCGCGGCTCAAGCGGCGCATGCGCGATGTATGCGACCGTGTAAGTCTGTTCGAGCTTCTTGTCAGCCGCAGCCATGCCGTCAGCGATCGAACCCTCCGGGCGCGAGCCACCGCCTCCGCCACCGCGTCGTTCGGTAGTTGGTTTTCGCAAAACATCAAACAGCTCCGCGTTTGAAGGTTGACCGGGAGATTTCCAATCTACCGCAATGGCGTTCGCGGCCCTGGTCGCCGTTTGCTGGTCAGCCGCCGCGACGCCAATAAAGTTACCGTCACGCACAACACTAACGCCTGGCATCGCTTCGGCGGCCCTGGTGTCGGATGAAATCAGCGTCGCATTGAAAGTCGCGGGGCGCACAACCTTGCCGAAAAGCATCCCTTCGCGTTTGATGTCGGAAGTGTATTGGTGCTTTCCAGAAACGAGATCGCGCGCGTTAACCTTCGCGACCGACGTGCCTGCAATCGTCCAATCCTTCGGAAGGGTCGTCGCTATGTTGTTGGGAATGACCTTAACCAGCTTGCGGCCTCTGGCGACATCCGCTAACGACAGCGACTTCGATTTGTCGTGATTGACGAAACGCGCGTCGACGATCTTCACCGATGCCGGTTCGACACTCAGTTGTTGCGCGGCCATTTCAATCAAGGCTTCGCGCGCCGCGGCCGCGGCTTTGCGCAATTGCGGCGCCATCGTTGGCGTGGAAAGACTGCCGAACGTACCGCGGTCGAAAGGCGTAAGGTCCGTGTCGCCCATTACCATGCGAATCGTCCCCACCGGAACATGCAGTTCATCGGCGACGGCTTGCGCCAGCGAGGTGCGAATGTTCTGGCCCATCTCGACCTTGCCGGTAAACACCCTAACGCCGCCATCCTCGTCAATGTGAATCCACGCGCCGATGTCGCTGGGCTGGCGTTCGTCGCCCCCGCCGCGTCCGGATTCGCCCTGCCCGCGTTGTTGCGCGATGGCCCGCCCGAGCGGAACGATGAAGACAATGCCGACGCCAAACGCTTTGATAAAGTTCCGTCGATCGAAATGAAACTTGTAACTCGGGCCTTCGAAGAGTTCGTATCGCTCAGTCTCGATGAGATCAGTTTGGTCGCGCTCGTCGATCATTTCGTTACCTCCTTCGCCGTGCCGGAGGCAATCTCGATCGCATTGATGATGCGCTGATAGGTGCCGCAGCGGCAGATGTTGCCGTTCATGCCGCTGACAATTTCGTCTCGGCTGGGCCGCGGAGTCCTGGTAAGTAGCGCCGCGCCCGCCATGATCATTCCCGAAGTGCAGTAAGCGCATTGCATCGCGTCGGCTTTGATGAACGCTTCCTGGAGCGGATGCAGCTTCCCATCTTTTTCCAGACCTTCGATCGTGGTGATTTGCTTGCCGGCGGCGCGACCAACCTGGGTTATGCACGAACGCGCCGGCTGTCCGTCGAGCAGGACGGTGCAGGCGCCGCACTGCCCTTCGCCGCATCCGTACTTGCTGCCGGTCAGGCCAAGATCATTTCGCAAGACGCCGAGGAGACTGACGGCGGAATCCACATCCACCGGCATTTTTCCCCCATTGATATTGAGTGCGGTGATTCTGGCCATAAGAAACCTCTTTCGGCTCAAACTTTCCGGGACCGCTGATTAGTTGGAAGCTAAGTATACCTCCGCCTTTGCGGGTTTTCACAAATGGTGATTAAATCGGGGCGCGCATGGCTAGAACAATTCTTCTCGTTGTCCTTCTGGCAGCGATTGGCTTCTTTCCGGGTGAGCACACCCGCGCCCAGACGCAGCGGACGATGTCGGCTTCAGAAACCGCGATATCCGATCAAATCCGCCACCTTCGCAGTTTGCCTGATGATGTAAGAGCGCGCACGACGAAGCAGTTAGCTATCGACATTCGGCGATTGCCGGTGACGCTGAATAAACTTCACCTGGCCAATTCGCTGGCCAACCTATCAACCGAAGGAGACTTTGGCCACGATACGTTGCAGGAAGTGACCACGACCCTGGCCGACGCTCTGCGCGAGCAGCCGCTTCCGATGGAGGGTAACCAGCCGAATTCGGTATACGTTGAACTCGCGACGCTGGTGCGCTACGAGCAGGTGCAGGCATCGCTGGATAATCCGCAATTTGCGGCGGCAATCGCGAAACTCGAAGCCGACGACAAACAGCGCGAGGGAGCTGACTTTACGTTGGACGACTTGCAGGGAAAGACCTGGACGCTGCAAGCGCTGCGCGGCAAGGTCGTGCTGGTTAATTTTTGGGCCACCTGGTGTCCACCCTGCCGTAAGGAAATGCCCGACCTCGACGCGCTCTACCAGCGATTCAAGAATCAGGGATTTGTGATCCTGGGCATCTCTGACGAAGATGCCCCTAAAGTGAAACAGCTGCTGGCAGAGCGAAGCGTGACGTATCCGATCCTGCTCGATCCGGGACGCAAAGTGAATCAGCTATTCCGGATCGAAGGAATTCCGAAAAGTTTTCTCTACGATCGGAATGGAAAGATGGTCTCTCAGGCCATCGACATGCGCACCCAGGGACAGTTTCTGGGGATGCTGGCCCAAGCTGGATTGCACTAGCGCGCGCGCCGGCCCGTCTCTTCACAAATCACGACTTACGATTTACTATGCACGCGACTTTTGGCCGCCTTTCACTAGTCTAACCGGAGATACCATGAAACGAACCCGCTTGTTTAGTCTGATAGCAGTCCTGCTGCTCTCTTTTATGCCGTCGTTCGCGCAGGGACAAATGTCTCAGCAACAGCGCGAACTCGCCGACTATATCAAGAGCCATTACACCAAGCGCGAAGTCATGATTCCGATGGGCGACGGCGTGAAGATTTTCGTATGCATCTACGAACCCAAAGACAAAAAACAGAAGTATCCGATCATGTTCGATCGCACGCCTTACAGCGTCGGGCCTTACGGGCCGGACGCATACAAGAGCACTCTGGGGCCAGACGATCTGTTTCCGCGCGAAGGCTACATCTTCGTTTACGGGGACGTGCGCGGGCGTTACATGAGC
>DATGVD010000399.1:0-4057 GCA_035300785.1 Pyrinomonadaceae bacterium
CTCGAGATAATCATTCACGTTTAGAGGCGGGACTTGTCCCGCCTCTTTTGTTTCCCCTCTCGCTCTGGGAGAGAGGGTAGGGGTAAGGGCCTGGCCGCAGAACCAGACTTTACGAACGTCTCAGCCCAGTCCCTCACCCTGGCTATTCCCCAAAGGGAGAGGGAGTACCGCTTGTTGCGACGATAGGACACAGTCTTGCGGCTAAAACTCAGTAGTGGTAAGCTACTCACCCATGGGAAACAAAACCGGAATCAATACGGCTGAGCTGGGCGGCGCGGTTCGTCGTCGTCGCGAGCAGCAGGCCTTGAGTCTGCGCGACGTCGCCGAAGAAACGGGCGTCTCAGCCTCGACGTTGTCGCGCATTGAAAACGGTACGGGCAAGCCGGACGCCGACAACATTGCGCGCCTGGCGGCGTGGCTGGACATGCCGATCGAGCGCGTGATGCATGGCGGACACCGCAGCGCCTCTGATCCGAAACCCGTGGTTTACTATCCTCACGAATCCACGCCTGAGATCGTCGAGGCGCACTTGCGCGCCGATCGGCAACTCAGTCCGGAGACGGCGAAGGCTTTGTCTGAGCTTTTCCGAGTTGCTTATAAGCAGTTCAGTCAAACGTCCAAGAAACGCGGCTAGACTTGGAGGCCGAGCAGACAACCGCGATGCGGTTGATGAAGCGAAGCCCAGGGTTGCCGCTTCGGCTACCCTGGGATCGGCCAAGCAAGGTGTCGCAACCCTTACAGGGTTGCGGTCAATCACGAGCCTCGTTTACCCAACGTAGCTTTAGGCAACGTCGGGTGGAGGTCAAAGCCGCTTCGCGGTTTCGGATCTGAGTTTTCGCGCTTGCCAACGCGCTAACCGAGCTCTGTTATAATCGGCAAGTGCGAAACCTTCTTTTGCCGGCCACGGAAAAGCGAAAACAATTCGAGCTGCGCGCGCTGGGCCTGCGTGATTTTGCCGGCGTGCGCAACGAAGAAGCCCTCGATCCGTTCGCGCTGGCACGCTTTGCCAGGCTGCTGGTCGTTGATTTCGATCGCATCCAGGGCCTTTCGCCTGAGTCGCGCGCGCATCTGCTCGGCGACGCCGCGGACGAATGGTCGGGCGGCGCGTGTTCACAGCCGCTGCCGAACGGCTGGCGTCTGGTCATCTTGAATCCGGCGCACGGCCCATCACGCAATCGCGCCACCCTGATGGAAGAAGTCGCCCACGTCTTTCTCGGTCACCGGCCGAATCGCCTGGCGGCGCTGGCGAGGAATGGTTCGCCCGGCGAATCCAAATCACGCAAGATAGTTGCGCGCGAATACAACCATGCAGACGAAGAAGCGGCCTATGCGATCGGCGCCGCGGCGCTCGTGCCTTACGCGGCGCTGCGCCGGATGGTCATTGAAGGCAGAAGTGGGAATGAAATCGCGCGTCGCTTTGGCGTCAGCCGTCAACTCGCGGAATACCGAATCAAGGTCACGCATCTGTGGCCCGAGTACAAGCGCCGTTTCGGCCTCACGCACTGAGCACGTATAATCAAAACGCTGGGGCGCATTCGGCGCGCTCACTTGATCCGCAATGCCTGAAACAATACAAAAAACTGCGGGCTTATCGGTGGTCGACAAGCTGCGCATGCTGCTGGACATCACCAAGACGATCAGTCGTTCGCTGGATCTCAAAGAGGTGCTCAACCTCGTTATGGACACGCTCGACTCGCTGATTCCTTACGACGCGGCCGGCATCTATCTGGTGAAATGCTCACGGCCGGTCAGCGAATGGGAAGACGGCGCCGACGAAACCTGTGTCTTTCAGACGGAAGCCGTGCGCGGTTATGACATCGCGGATTTGCAGGAGCTGCGCCTTAAGATGGGCGAAGGATTAATCGGTCACGTCGCGATCAGGGGCAAGCCGTTCATCGCGCCCGATGTGAGCAAAGAGCCGCGTTACATCAACGCGCGCGCGCGCACGCGTTCCGAGTTGATCGCACCCATCATTTCCAACGACGAGGTTATCGGGGTCTTCGATCTGGAAAGCGATGAATTGAACGCTTACACCAACGACGACATCGAAATCCTGATGCTGCTCGCTTCCCAGGTCGCCATCATCATCGAGAAGGTGATGCTGCACGACAGCCTGATCGAAAAGGAGCGGCTGGAAACTCAGCTCGAAGTCGCCCGGCAGGTGCAGCTGGAATTGCTGCCGCCGCGCGATCCGCAACTCGAAGGCTTTGACATCAGTGCTTACAACTTTCCGACGGAAGAAGTTTCGGGCGATTACTACGATTGGGTGCGTATCTATGACGATCAGATCGGGGTAGTGATCGCCGACGTTTCGGGCAAAGGCGTGCCGGCGGCGCTGCTGATGGCTTTTCTGCGCGCCAGCCTGCGCGCGGCCACGCACATCGGATACGCGCCGCACATCTCGATGACTAAAGTTAACTACCTGCTCTGGGAATCGATCGAACGGAATCAATTCGTCACGGCGTTTTACGGAATTCTGGATACGACGAATCGCACGCTGGCTTATTCGAATGCCGGTCACAATCCACCGATTTTGATCGACGTTGAAGGCAACGCGCATTTCGAACGGCGCGGCGGCGTGCCTCTGGGAATGTTTCGTGACTCGCGCTACCACGAATATTATGCAACGATCGACCCGGGACAGATGCTCGTGCTTTACACGGACGGCGTGACTGAAGCGATGAATTCGGCCGGCGATGAATACGGGCCTGAGCGGCTGGTCGACGCGGTGAAGCGAGGTCGCCATCTGAGCGCGCGCCAGCTGATCGATTCGATTCATCGCGACGTGATCGATTGGACCGAGGGCGAGGGCGCGCATGACGATGTGACGTTCTTTATTATTAAAGCTCTTTAAGATTAATCGAATCGCCCGCGCGATGAGGTCAGTATCACTCGCGGTTGCGGGTAGGTTAAGGATTCAATGAGCGCCATTCAAGAACCACCAACACAGGACGCGGCTTCAACTCCAGCCCCGTTGAACCTGGCGAAGGTTTTGCAGCAGATGCTGGCCGTTTCCGCCAAGGTGAGCGATTTGATCTTTTCCCCGGGCCGCCCGCCGCAAGTCGAACTGATTGGCAAGCTACAACCGGTGCTAATCGCGGGCATAGAAAAACTCTCGCCGGCGCAAACCGCCGGCATCGCCAAGCTGATCATCGGCGGCCATGAAGAGGCAATGGAGAGCCTGGAGAAACTCGGCTCGACCGATCTCTCATTCAGCGTTCCCGGTCTGAGCCGCTTTCGCGTCAACATCTTCAAACAGCGCGGCACGCATGCGATCGTCATGCGCGTAATTCCGGCGCGGCCGCCGCGCTTTGAAGATTTCGACTTGCCGCAGCAGTTGCGCGAGATCGTTGAACTGAAAAACGGAATCGTGCTGGTGACCGGGCCGACGGGCAGCGGCAAGAGTTCGACGCTGGCGGCGATCATCGATCGGATTAACGAAACCAAGTCCTATCACATCGTCACCATCGAAGACCCGATAGAGTTTCTCCATCAGCACAACAACTCGACGATTCACCAGCGCGAACTTCATTCCGACACTCCAGACTTTGCCCTGGCCCTGCGCGCAGCGCTGCGACAGGCGCCGAAGGTGATTCTGTTGGGCGAGATGCGCGATCGCGAGACAATGGAGGTTGCGCTCGAGGCCGCTGAAACCGGCCATCTTGTGCTCTCGACCCTGCACACGATCGACGCAGCGAAATCGGTCGAGCGCATCATCGGCGTGTTTCCGAAGAACGAAGAGCAGTCGATTCGTACGCGCCTGTCGCAGTCGTTTCGCTACATCGTTTCGCAAAGGCTGCTGCCGCGCGCCGATGGCCAGGGCCGGGTCGCCGCGATCGAGATCCTGAAAGCAACGTCGCGCACAAAGGAGTACATCGAACGCGGAGAGTCGGAAGGGAAATCACTGATGGACGCGATGGAGCAGGGCGCGATCGACGGCATGCAAACGTTCGACGGTCAGCTTGAAAGGATGGTTCGCGAGGGCATCGTTACCAAAGACGACGCCCTGGCGTACGCATCGAATCAGGGCAATCTGCTGCTGCGTCTGGGCGCGTTT
>DATGVD010000400.1:0-3121 GCA_035300785.1 Pyrinomonadaceae bacterium
TCACCGTCAGCATCATCACGAGCTGCCGGCCGAAACTCATGTGGCCAATCACGGGCTCGGCGGCCTGCGCGACGAACACTGAAGCCATCGCGAGATAAAGCGTCGTGCCGTCAAGATTGAAGCTGTAGCCGGTCGGCATCACAAAGCCGACGATGCGGCGCGGCACGCACAGGCGCTCCATATTCTCCATCGCCTTTGGCAAAGCCGACTCGCTGCTGGTCGTCGCGAACGCGATCGTGAAAGGCTCGCGAATGGCTTTGAAGAATTGCCTGATCGGAACGCGCGCGATCATCATCACCGCGCCGAGCACGACGAAGACAAAAATGAAAAGTGCGAGATAGAGAGACCCGATCAGTTTGCCGAGATTCACCAGCACCGTGAGACCGTTGGTCGCGATCGTGTGGGCCATCGCCGCGCCCACGCCTATGGGCGCGAACATCATCACGTAATTCGTGAATTTGAACATCACCTGCGACAGCGCTTCGCAGCCGCGCAGAATCGGCCCGGCCTTAGACCCGAGCGCCGACACGGCCATCGCGAACAGAACTGAGAAAGCGACAATCTGCAAGACGTCGCCGCGCACCATTGAGTCGATGACACTCGCCGGGAATATGTGAACGATCAGATCACGAAAGCCCTGCGGTTGCGTCTTGACGAGCTGGGTAATGTCGCCGCCGCCGGCGAGCAAGACGCCGGCCCCAGGCTTTGTGAGGTTCACAATCGCCAGCCCGAGAAACAGCGCAATCGTGGTGACAATTTCAAAATAGAGCAGCGCTTTCGCGCCCATGCGTCCGACCTTCTTCAAATCGCCGCCACCGGCGATGCCCACAACCAGTGTCGAAAAGATCAGCGGCGCAATGATCGACTTGATGAGGTTGAGAAAAATGTCGCGCAGAAAATAGACGTTGTTGCCCCATTTGGGACTGATGTAGCCGAGCACACCACCGAGCACCAAGCCGATCAGAATCTGAGTGGTCAGCGAAGGCCGGTACCAGGGGCGGCTACGCACGATCGTTTGATTTGGCATTTGGGATTGAGCCATGTCGTCTCTAGACTATTCACTAATAACAAACGTCAAGGCCACGAGAAACGCCGTTACGTTTTCGCTGTGCACCTCAACGTTCGCATTAGCTTTTCCCTTTGACTCAAGCAAGTTCCTGATCACGCGGACAGCACTTCTGACCTTCGCTGGGTCGCAAACTGCTCCCTTGCGCACATCGATATTCTCTTTCAGGAACGCGTCCAATATCACTGCCTCGGAGAGATCCTTCAAACCCTCGAATTTAACTTCGCTAATCAGCGGCAGTTCATAGGTTTCGAAGATGATTGCCACTCCGCCGCGCACTCCCTCTTCCGAGCTCACGCGCGTGCTTGCTCTATTGAAGTAGCCGGTGGCGAGTATCGTCTCGAGATCTCGCGAAACCTGCTGCACGTTCAAAAGATCACCTGGCCGTGTTTTCACCCAACGCAGTATCTCTTTGGCGGTGAACCTGCGATTGCCCACGATCTCTATGGCTTCGACCAGTCGGCCCACGGCATCGTTCAGACCAATACCAACGCCCCTTTCGTTAAAGCCGAATTCGAACCGTATCTTTTGCGAGACGGTGTGCCAGTTCATCTCGGCTGGAGTGAACCTGGTTTGGAGAACAGATGCGAGAGCCCTCTCCGTCATTCCGTAAGGCAATCCTTCCACAACTCGCAAGTCGGTAACGCGACCAGTGCGGCACAAGATAGCCTCGACTACTACTCGTCCGTGTACGTCATGGGCCAGTGCTTCCGGGGTCAGGCTGGGATTTGATCTGGATGTGATCTTGGCGCGATGCGTCAATTCGCTTCCCAGATAAACCGGACCGCCACATGTCTGCTTCTGATTTGCGTTTTGCGCCTGCGCAGTCGCCAGGAAAAGTAGCATGAAAATAATAATGAGTTTGCCCCTTGAGGTACCTGATATCTTCATCTCGGCACTCCTTGCTGCCTGGGCCTACCGGCCCCAGCGTAATTTATCTCGCAACAAATCAAAGTAATTTCGATTCGCGGGCTGCACCAGATTGAAGGTCGTGCGGCTCTTGCGAATTACGACGCGGTCGCCGACTTGCAAAGGAAAACCAACCTGGCCGTCGAGCGTCAGCGCCACGTCTTCGTTATCCGTCATCAAACGCACTTCGATCGTCGAATCGTCAGGCACGACGATCGGCCGGTTCGACAGGGTAAACGGGCAGATAGGTGTGATCACGACCGCATTCATCGAGGGATAAATTACCGGGCCCCCGGCGGAAAGATTGTATGCCGTCGATCCGGTCGGGGTGGAAACGATCAAGCCATCGGCGCGAAAAGAATTCACGAACTGATCGTTTAGATGCGTTTCGATCTCGATGATCCGCGCCAGCGCGGATTTGTTCATCACCACGTCGTTGAGCACGCGATTTTTAGTGACTAACTCTTCGCCGCGCCGCAATTCGACTGAGAGCATCACGCGCCGCTCGACTTTGTAGTTGCCGGCGAGGATCGCCTCGAGCGCCGGAAACAATTCTTCGATCGGGAACTCGGCGAGATAGCCCAGCCCGCCATAGTTGACGCCGATCACCGGCACTTCCGCGTCGCCAATCATCCGCGCCGTCGAGATCATCGTGCCGTCGCCGCCGAGCACCAGAATCAGATCGACGCTCTGTGGCAGGTCTTCCGGTTTGACTGATTCGACCGCACATCCGGTCTGGTGTTCGATCCGCTCGCGCTCGATCTCCGGGCCGCCGATGAGTTTTATCGCGCGCTCATCCAGCCATTGAGTCAAACGACACAACGTCTCCAGCGCATCCGGCTGATGCGGTTTACAGACAACCCCGATGCGTTTGATTGAGGTCATGGCCCTGGGCGTAATAATTAACCACAAAGCCACAGAGAGCACAAAGGAAAATGGAAGCGGAGTATTGTCCTGTTTTCAGAGAGCTGGCCGCGGCAAGTAAGGCGATCCACGAAGAAATCACACGAAATCGACCGAACACACAACCAGTTCAGCTTCGTGTGTTTTCGTGGATCGTTACCTGGCCTGGCAATCTCTCAAGATAGGACACCATCGGATGCCCTGGTAGTGGGTAAAGAACGCAACATTACCCCACTACCGATG
>DATGVD010000401.1:0-4117 GCA_035300785.1 Pyrinomonadaceae bacterium
CGTAATCAAAGTCGAGATCATTAAGTCAGTACCGGGAGCGGTAGCGACCGGGTCTCAACGATCAAACCATCGAGATTGACACTCCTTACCCGGTCGCTACCGCTCCCGGTACTGACCTCAAAATGCAATCAGTTCTCCAAAACCTTCGGTCGAAACGCCGGCGGCACGATTGAATTGTCGAAGACTCCGTAAGCGGCGCCTTCCGGTTCAGGCATCGGCGACGATTCAGCCCACTCGCTGTCTTCGTCAATCTCACGCACTACATCAGCCGTAATCTCTGCCAACTTTTCCTGCGTCGCGACTTTCTGGTCGAGAAGAAACCGTTCGAATCTGTCGACGGGATCGTTATGTTTCTCCCAATACTCGATCTCACCTTCCGGGACATAACGTTGGTCGTCGTGTTCGGCGTGACCTTTGCGACGGTAGGTTTTGGCTTCGATCAAAACAGCACCGCGGCCTTTGCGCGCGTAATCAATCGCCGCTTTGGTCACTTCGTAGCACGCGATCACGTCATTGCCGTCGACGATGTAACCAGGAATGCCGAACGCGGCAGCTTTTTCCGCCAGATTGCGCACGGCGGTCTGTGAACTTATCGGCGTCGAGTAAGCGTAGTGATTGTATTCGGCGATCACGATCAGCGGCAGACGCTGCACGGCCGCGAAGTTCATTCCTTCATAGAACGCGCCGGTACTGGCGCCACCGTCGCCGATGTAAGCGAGGCCGACAATGTCTTTCTTTTGCATCCGCGCGCCGAGCAGGATGCCGGTCATCACCGGAATCATGTCGCCGAGATGCGAGATCGGACCGAGGAACCCTTTGTCGAGATAGCCAAAGTGAACGTTCAGATCTTTTCCGCCGGAAGGTCCCCAGGCCTTGGCCATGTACTGCGCCAGGATTTCGCGGGGGCGAACGCCTTTGACAAATACCGCGCCCAGATCGCGTATGATCGGCGTGATGAAATCATCCGGCCTGAGCGCATAAGCCGATCCAACCGCGGTCGCTTCCTGACCCAATGACCGGTAAACGCCCCCAACAACTTTCGTCTGTCGATAGAGATTGACGATGCGTTCTTCGACCAGGCGCGTTAGCTTCAGATAGCGATAAAGCTCGAGCATCTGCTCGGGCTTGAGCGAAGTACCGGTAATGCACGAACGCGGCCTGTCGTCCACGGGCTTGCGCGGCGCATACTTTGTGCTGATGCGCATTTGAAAGCCGGGGCGACGGCGATGCGGGCCAGCCTTTCGGTTTTCGCGTTTCGGTTCTGCCATTTTTATCTATTTTCTCGGTGTCCTCTGTGGTTAATTGTCGTCGAAAAGACATCCACCACAGAGGACACAGAGGATCACAGAGAGCCTCAAATATGAATCGTCTTTCCGTGCACGCCTTCAGCGGCTTCCATCACCGCTTCGGAAACGGTCGGATGCGCGTGCATCGTGTTGCCCAACTCTTCGGCGGTCGACTCGAGTTGCATCGCGACGCAGGCTTCGGCGATTAGCTCAGTCGCGTGCGGGCCGATGATATGCACGCCAAGAATCTCGTCGTACTTCGATTCGCTGACCACCTTCACAAAACCTTCTTCTTCGCCGAGAATCCGCGCCTTGCCCGAGGCGCTGAACGGAAACTTGCCGAGCTTAACGTCATAGCCGGCTTCGCGCGCTTTCGCTTCGGTCAAGCCAACCGAAGCAACCTCGGGATCGCAGTAAGTGCAGTTGGGAACCAAACGCAGATTGATGGGCCGCGGATCTTTGCCGGCGAAATGCTCGACGGCGACGATGCCTTCTTTCGACGCCAGGTGCGCCAGCAGAGGCGTCGGCACCACGTCACCGATGGCATAGACACCCTTCTCACCGGTCTGCTGAAATTCGTCGACTTGAATGAATCCTTTCTCGACTTTGATCTTCGTGCCTTCCAACCCGAGTCCCTGCGTGAACGGACTACGGCCAACTGCGACCAGAAGCATTTCGGCTTCCAGCCTGACGTCCTCACCCTTTGAAGTCTTGCCGGTGACGACCACACCCTGGTCGGTCTTTTCTAACTTTTCCAGCCTCGTATCGACTTGCGACTTGATGCCGCGTTTGCGAAACGACTTTGCAAGCTCGGCAGAGACTTCTTCGTCTTCGAGCGGAACCAACCTTGGTAGTAGTTCGACAAGGGTCGTCTCGGCGCCGAAACGTGAATAGACGGAAGCGAACTCAACACCGACCGCGCCCGCGCCCATGACGATCAGAGACTTTGGCACCTCAGTCAGTTCCAGAATGTGATCGCTGTTGACCACGTGCTTGCCGTCGGTTTCAAATCCCTGAATCGGCCGCACGACAGAGCCGGTGGCGATAATTATGCTTTTCGTTTCGATGGTTTGTTTGCCGCCGTCTTCGCCAGTGACTTCTACTTTGCCGGGCAGCGCTAGCTTTCCGCTGCCTTTAAAGACGGTGCACTTGTTCTTCTTCATCAAGAACTCGATGCCTTTCGAGTTCTTCATCACGACTTTTTCTTTGCGCTTCTGCACGTCTGCAAACGCGAGTTGAATTCCCGACGCCTGCACGCCAAAATCCGCCGCGTGCTGCATCTGCTCGTAAACATGAGCCGACATCAGGAGCTGCTTGGTCGGAATGCAGCCGCGCAGAGTGCAGGTACCGCCGAGCCGCTTGTCCTTTTCGACAATCGCAACCTTCAAACCCAATTGTCCGGCGCGAATTGCGGCGACATAGCCGCCCGGGCCGCTGCCGATGATCGTTACATCAAACTGTTCGTTAGCCAATTTCGGTTCCTCTCTGACAGTATTCCAGCGCCACAACTTGCGCTGGAGTTTTAGGGCATTTCGAAAGACTGGCATTATAATCGCTCGCCTGTGATTGAGCCAATTGGGCAACGTAACAGGTGTTCAGAGTACCGACTTCAGTCGGGTCTTACGATCGGAACAGCCCGACCAGAGTCGGTACTCTAAACGCCGGATATGCCGGATATAAGGAGACGCAATGAAACACTCTGAGGGCTTTCTAAAAATAGTTGACGACGCGAAGGCGCGGATCAAAGAGGTTACCGTAGCCGATACTCGCGATCGCCTGGCGGCGCAATCCGGCGCGCGTTTGATCGACGTGCGCGAAGACGATGAGTGGCGGGCAGGCCATGCGGCCGGCGCCGAACATCTCGGCAAGGGCATCATCGAACGGGACATCGAAGCGACTGCGCCCGACAAGTCTACCGAGTTGATTCTGTATTGCGGCGGCGGCTATCGCTCGGCGCTGGCTGCTGACGTTTTGCAGGAAATGGGTTACACGAATGTCTGGTCAATGGCCGGCGGCTGGAAAGCGTGGCAGGATTCAGGCGCGCCGATTGAAGAATGAGCAAACGCTCACGGCGCTTTCCCTTAGCTGCGCCGAAAGGCTCGGCCTCTTGGCCCCGCTAGGGGCGGAATGTTTATAGCTCCGAACGATTCCAAAATTCGTAAGCTCCTTTAGGAGCGGAATGTTCAGCCTATTTCGCTCCTAAAGGAGCTTAGGTTGATCTTGGACAACGGGTGCTATAAACATCTCGCTCCTGACGGAGCGAAGGCGGTCGTCAAAATCGAGTCTCTCAGCCATAAGTCTTCTTGCCCGCCACGTGATAGAATCCGCGCCCTCAGGCGGTATCGAATTTGGCGTAACCGAACCATGCGGCCGGGCGTCATCATAGTCTTATCAGTCCGTTTTCTTTCAAAGTCGAAACCCGGTTTAGAGTTCAGCCTTCAAGCTGCCGGCTTAGCGAGGACAAGCTAAAGCTTGAACTCTGAACCAGAACTCTGAAGTTTTGTCATTTCACAGGAGAACATCATGAGAAAACTGTCCCTGCTCGTCACGCTGCTGCTCGTTTGCACGTTTGCTTCGCTCGCTTTTGGACGTGAAGCGAAACTCGTGCGCTATCCCAGCTACTCGAACGGCCGGATCGCGTTCACTTATCTCGGCGACATCTGGACGGCCGATGAGAATGGTCAGAACGTCCAGCGGCTGACGGTGAACAAAGCGCGCGATGTCTATCCGCGTTTCTCGCCCGACGGCAAGTGGATCGCGTTCTCGAGCGACCGCAACGGGAACCTCGACGTCTTCATCATTCCCGCCAGCGGCGGCACTGCGAAGCAGTT
>DATGVD010000402.1:0-3355 GCA_035300785.1 Pyrinomonadaceae bacterium
TTGGGAGAGGGCTGGGGAGAGGGACTGAGGCGGGTGTCTATTCGTTTTGTCTTCTTGTTGCGGACTCACTTACGCCCTCACCCTAACCCTCTCCCAGAAGGGAGAGGGAACAAGATCATCGTTATTACGCGGGAATCTCGCGCCGCAGGTAGAACAGCAAATCGGTGGATGGCGGCACGATCCCGAGTTGGCGAATCATCCCGACCACCTGCCCGCGATGAAGCGTGGCATGGTTAGCGACGTGTTGCATCTGATCGACAAGGCGCATTGAGTTCGGATCGCCGCTGAGCAGCTTGAACGGCAACTCGACGGCCAGTCGCGGCTCATCGAGCTCAGAGATATAGCGCGCGCGTCGATCAACTACATCGCGCCAGCGGTGGTTCAGAGTCGCAAGGTCAGGGCAGGACTCGGTTTTCCAAAGCGACCAGGCGTCCTTGCCCGCCGGCGAATGCCCGTGCCAGCGCTCCAGCCAAATCCACTCAGCAGCCGCCATATGCAAAAGCGTTCCGAAAATCGAACCATGACTAATCTGAACGTCGCGGCGAAGGTCTTCGTCCGACAACTTCGCAGCAGCGTCCAGCGCCAGGCCGTTGGCCCATTCCGTGTAATCAAACAGATGTCTGGTGTCCGATAGATTCATGTTCGCCTCGATTCAACAACTTTGGAGTGCGCCGGCAGAGCGAAGCGGCGACGGCGCTTTGTGAATGCGAATGGTGATCCAAAGCGGTGTCGCGCTACGCTTGCCACCGCACTCCAAAGCTACCGCTCCCGGTTCTGACACGACACAAAAGCAGCCCGACCCTGATAACGCGCAGCGTCGCCCAGCTCCTCTTCGATGCGTAGCAACTGATTGTATTTCGCGATCCGATCCGAACGCGAAAGCGAGCCCGTCTTGATCTGGCCGGCGTTCGTGGCCACGGCGAGATCGGCGATGAAGGCGTCTTCGGTTTCGCCGGAGCGATGCGAGATCACCGTCGTGTACTTGTTCGTCTTTGCCAGCTCGATGCACTCGAGCGTTTCGGTCAGCGTGCCAATCTGATTGACTTTGATCAGGATCGAGTTGGCAACGCCGCGTTCGATCCCTTTGCGCAAAAACGACGTGTTCGTCACGAACAGATCGTCGCCCACAAGTTGCACGCGTTGGCCCATCGCGTCCGTCAGAGTCTTCCATCCATCCCAGTCATTTTCGGCCATGCCGTCTTCGATCGACACGATCGGATATTGATTCGCCCAACTCTCCCAAAAGGACACCATCTGATCGCTCGACAGCTTTCGCTGGTCGGATTTCTTAAAGACGTAAGACCCGCCGTCGTAAAACTCGCTGGCCGCGGGATCGAGCGCGAGCAAAACATCATCGCCGGCTCGGTAACCGGCTTGCCTGATGGCTTCGAGAATCGTTTCAATCGCTTCTTCGTTTGATTTCAAGTTCGGCGCAAAGCCGCCTTCGTCGCCGACGCTGGTTGCGTAACCTTTCTTTTTCAAAACTGACTTCAGCGAGTGAAAGATCTCGGCTCCCATCCGTAGCGCCTCGCTGAACCTGCCGGCGCTGACGGGCACGATCATGAACTCCTGAAAGTCGACGTTGTTGTCGGCGTGCGCGCCGCCATTGATGATGTTCATCATCGGCACCGGCAAACTGTTCGCGTCCGCGCCACCGAGATAACGATAGAGAGGAAGCTTCTGATAATTCGCCGCCGCGCGCGCATTGGCCATCGAAACCGCGAGCAAAGCGTTCGCGCCCAGACTGGATTTGTTCGGCGTGCCGTCGAGTTCGATTAACGCGCGATCAATCGCTGCTTGATCGAATCCATCGTTACCTTTCAACTCGCGCGCGATCACCTCGTTCACGTTCTGCACGGCTTTCAAGACGCCCTTGCCGCCGTAGCGTCTCCCATCGCCGTCACGCAGCTCGACGGCTTCGTGCTCGCCCGTGGACGCGCCGGAGGGCACGGCCGCGCGGCCGCGCGCGCCGCCGGCCAGCACGACGTCGGCTTCGACTGTGGGGTTGCCGCGCGAATCCAGGATTTCGCGGGCGTGAATTCGATCAATCTGATTCATCGATTGCCGTTGACTTGCTGCGCAACTTTATCACTGGACTCGCGGAATCGGGAACTGTGAAAAAGAAAGGGCGGACCGAAGTCCGCCCTGAGACAAGATCGATGCTCCTAAGAGTTGGCGGGCAATTACTTCGTCGGCGTCTCCTGGTGAAAGACCGCCAACCACTTGCCGCCGCGATTCGCATAGATGGTGCTGCACCAGACAGTTGGGATTGCCTTCCCCGCGCAGGTCCCGTCGGTTTTGCCTTTATAGGTTACCAGGGCGGTCGATGAGCTGAGCATGGTCAGCTTCCAATCGCTCAGCTCATAAGACTTAATTTCGCAGGGCGCCGTCGGAATCATCTTCACGGTGTCTTCCTTCTTTTCAATGCCGTTCTCGCTGATTGCGAATGCGTCGGCAGCCAGACCTGACTTGAACGGTTTGGGATCCTTGTTCTTGAATGCATCCCACAACTTCTTCTCGGCAGCCGACAGCGTTTTCAGTATTTGCGCCTTACTCATTGCCGGTTTGGGCTTTGGCGACGGCGAAGCCGTGGCTTGCGCCGCGGGCTGGGCGAAGCAAACAGAAGCGAACGCCAGCAAGATGCCGGCAGCCAGTAGATGTTTCTTCATTCTTGCTTGGTCTCCTCGTGTTGAAAAATAATTTTAGCTAGCTTTGAGAACAAACGTATGGGAGGAATGCCCGCACGTTCTACTACTGCGCGAGCATTCTGTCAATGTGTTGGTTTGGATAAGTTGCAGAGCAGAGAAAAACTAGAAGCGCAAAGGACGCTAAGGGCGGAGTTGGACTGCGTGGCGAATAGGCGCGGAGGAATTGGCCATGTGCGCCAGAGTCAAACGCGCGATCAGTTGAGCCCTTCGCGTCAACGGATCATGTAGTAAAGAGGAATCTAACCAGAGCCATTCCGAACGCAAACAGAAAGCCGTACGCAAAACTATCCAGCCGTATCACCAGCTTACCCTGTCGCCGGCGTATCCAACCGACGCAAGCCATCGTAAAGCCGGCCAGCAGCGGAGTGATGAGCAAGCTGATTCCATGCAGTCTGGAACTGCGGACAAATGAATGCGGAAAGATCATTATGCTGAGCCAGCCAGTGATAACGCCCAACCCGAAGTACATCAGCACGGCGCGAGTTGCATCAAAGTTCTTGTGCGCCCAGGCCGCACCCGAAAACTTCTGAAGCGCTACTTCAACAAAAACCTCTCCAACTATCTGCAGGATAAATTCGATGAAGAACTCAAAGATGATATTGAGGAGGAGTTCCATGACCGTGCGGGCCGTAATGCGACCCAACTAC
>DATGVD010000403.1:0-5725 GCA_035300785.1 Pyrinomonadaceae bacterium
AAGCTTCCAAAGGTCACGGAACTGCTCTTCACTTGTTGGGGGGTCCTCGGCTAGATCGCGGAACGCTGGTGTGCCCCGAGGATTCTCAGCAGCCAAGAACACGATTCGCCGGCCTAGACGCATCTCTTCTTTTTGGCCAACCAAGAGGGAATAGAGAGCGCTCTTGCCAGCCCCCTTCGATCCGTAGATGACATCCACATCGCCGGCAATGACTTTGCGCCATTGTTCAGTTTCGACGAAGTAGGATTTCAGATCCTCGCCTTCGTCTTCGGCGACGCGACTCCCAAACGTTGAGCTTTGTAATGTGGTCTTCTTATCCATTTGCTGGTTAGGTCTGTGCGAAATTCATCTTACTTCATCTCTTCCCCGTCTTAGGACAATTAGCTAAGTGATGCATCTTACCACCGGCCCCTATCCTTTCGAAGACGACTTGAGGTCTCCCCTTAATGCCCGGAATGCTAGTAACGAGAGATCTGCCCATTCCTTGACACCCCTCAAACCGCCCCTTATCATGCTTGTTTCCGCGCAGGCCGGAATCGCCGTCTAATGTATGTTCGAGTCTCTTTCCGACAAACTGAAGCGGACTCTGAAGAATCTGCGCGGCGAAGGCGTTCTGACGAAGGAACATGTCGACGCGGCGCTGCGCGAAATCCGTTTGGCGCTGCTCGAAGCCGACGTTAACTACAAGGTCGCGAAAGACTTCATTGCGTCGGTAAAGGAAAAGGCGGAAGGCCAGCAAGTCTGGCTCGAGCTGAAACCTTCAGAGCAAGTTGTCAAGATAGTTTTTGATGAGCTGGTCGAGCTGCTGGGCGGGCAATCTTCGCGCCTGGTCTTTACGAAAACCAGTCCGAACGTCGTGATGATCGTCGGCCTGCAAGGCTCAGGCAAGACGACCTCGACGGGAAAGATCGCGCGTTGGCTGGCGCAGAATCAACAGCGCAAGCCGCTGTTGCTTTCCACGGACGTTTACCGGCCGGCAGCGCGCGAACAGTTAAGGGTCATCGCGAAGGCGACCGGCCAATCGATCTTTGAAAAGCCTGAGACGAACGATCCGCTTGAGCTCGCGAGCGCCGCGTTGCAGCAGGCGCGCGATCTTGGTTACGACACGCTCTTGATCGACACGGCGGGGCGCTTGCACATCGATGATGAGTTGATGGAAGAGCTGGTTAGCATCAAGAGCGAAACGCATCCAGTCGAAATTCTTTTCGTCGCCGATGCGATGACCGGACAGGACGCGGTGCGATCGGCCGACGAATTCCATAAGCGAATCGGGATCACCGGCGTAGTGCTGACAAAGATGGACGGCGATGCACGTGGCGGCGCGGCCTTGTCGATCAAGCAGGTCATCAGTCAGCCCGTCAAGTTCGTCGGCGTGGGCGAGAAGTACGACGCGCTCGAGCCTTTCTATCCCGATCGGGTCGCGCAGCGCATCCTCGGAATGGGCGACGTGCTTTCGCTGATTGAAGAAGTTCAAGACAAGGTCGATCAGAATGAAGCCGAGGCGCAGCTAAAGAAGCTACAGCGCAATCAGTTTACGCTCGATGATTTTCGTTCTCAGCTCAGGCAGGTAAAGAAGCTTGGTTCTTTCTCAAAGATTCTGAAGCTGTTGCCGGATCAACTTCTCGGCGGCGTCGGCATGCCGGATTTGACCGACGAGCAAACCGAGCTGATGGAGAAAGAGCTGCGGCGCACCGAAGCGATCATCGATTCGATGACCCGCGCAGAGCGCGTGAATCACATGATCCTGAATGCGAACCGCCGGCGCCGGATCGCACGCGGTTCAGGCACGACCGTCGCTCAGGTGAACGCACTAATCAAGCAGTACACCGAAATGCGGCGCATGATGCAGGGAATGTTCGGCGGCGGTGGCCTTAGAGGGTTAGGCGGGAAGATGATGCGCCGAGCGGCCGGCATCCCGGGAATGGAAGGCGATGGCGGCGATGCCATGATGGGCGGGATGCCCAGCTTGCCGGCCGGACCATCGCGAAAGAAGAAAAAGAAAAAGAAGCGGCGACGATAGGGATTTTCTCCCTCTCCCGTTGGGAGAGGGCTGGGGTGAGGGTCTTAAGGCCGCTAGTCTGTAACCCCCACCCTAACCCTCTCCTAAAGGGAGAGGGAACAACGAAAGAGGAGGAAGAAAATTGTTAGCAATCAAATTGATGCGCACCGGCGCGAAAAAGCGGCCGTCGTATCGCATCGTGGTCAAAGAAAAACAGTCGAAGCGCGACGGCGCGTGTCTGGAGAATCTGGGCACTTACAATCCCACGCGCCAACCGGCGGAGATTAAGCTCAAGGCCGAACGGGTTCAGTACTGGCTCGCGAAAGGCGCCCAGCCAACCGACACCGTGCGCCGGCTGATCAAGCAAGCCGCGAAAGCGCAGGCTGCCGCCGACTCGGAAGTTGTGGCTGCTTAGCCTGTAGTCGAACATGCGCGATACCATCGAAATGATCGTCAGGGAACTCGTCGATGATGCGGAAGCCGTCGACGTGCGCGCGATCGAGCGCGAGGGCACCACGCGGCTTGAGGTGCACGTCGCGCAAACCGACATGGGAAAAGTGATCGGCAAGCAAGGACGCACGGTGCGGGCTTTGCGCGCGTTGGTTTATGCGGCCGGTTTGAAACAGCGGCGCCGGTACGTGCTCGACGTCGTCGAGTGAAAAGTGGCCGATGATTTGATCGTCGTTGCGCGCATCGCCCGGACCAGAGGGCTGCGCGGAGAAGTGGTGGCGGATCTCCTGACGGATTTTCCCGGCCGTTTTGAAGCGCTCGAGAGTGTCATCGCGATCGCGCCGGATGGAAGTCGTCGTTCTTTGCAAATTGAAGCGCATTGGTTTCAGGCAAAGCGGATTATTTTCAAGTTCGCCGGCTACGATTCGATCGACGAAGCCAGGGAACTCGCGGGATTTCAGTTGGCGGTGCCGGCGGGTGATCGCATTGAGCTGCCAAAGGATCAATTCTACGAATGGGAATTGGCCGGTTGTCGCGTTGAAACGACTGACGGAAAATCGATTGGCATGGTGCGCGAAGTGATGCGCACCGGTGGCGTGGAAATCCTGGTGGTCGCGGCTGATGCGGGTGGTGAGTTCTTAATTCCGATGGCGCAGGAGATTTGCGTTGAGATCGACATAGACAAGAAATTGGTTCGCGTCGATCCGCCGGAAGGACTGTTAGAATTGTAAATTGCGAAGTGCGAATTTAAACAAAATGAAGTCAATTCGAAATTCGCAATCCGAAATTCGCAATGCAGATCGATATCATCACGATCTTTCCCGATTACTTTCGCGAGGCGTTTGATTACGGAATTATCCGTAGGGCCTGTGCAGCAGGTTTGGTGAGTATTCAGACGCGCGATCTACGCGCCTTTACTTCGGACAAGCATCACGTCGTCGACGATCGACCGTTTGGCGGCGGCGACGGGATGGTTTTAAAGCCCGAACCGATCTTTGCAGCAGTTCAGTCGCTCGTCGGCGCTAATCGCCGCGAAAGCATTGCGGCCGGAAGGCGCGTCGCGCTGCTCTCGCCGCAAGGTAAGCCGTTCACGCAATCGCTGGCCGCTGAGTTTGCAAACTGCGAACAGTTGGTTTTGATTTGCGGTCGCTATGAAGGCGTTGATGAGCGCGTCGCCGACGCTTTGGTGACCGACGAAATCTCGATCGGCGATTACGTTCTTTCCGGCGGCGAGGCCGCGGCGCTGGTAGTGATCGACGCGACGGTGCGTTTGTTGCCCGGAGCCCTGGGCAGTGAAACGTCAAACGTGAACGAATCGTTCTCAGGCG
The DNA here is from genome assembly GCA_035300785.1 of Pyrinomonadaceae bacterium. Lineage (GTDB taxonomy): Bacteria > Acidobacteriota > Blastocatellia > Pyrinomonadales > Pyrinomonadaceae > UBA11740. Next base: position 3,778 of record DATGVD010000403.1, read on the forward strand.
GATTGCTGGATTGTCCGCAGTACACGCGGCCGCCCGAGTTTGAAGGGATGCGGGCTCCGGAAGTTTTGTTGACCGGGCATCATGCCGAAATCGCGCGCTGGCGGCGCGAGGCTGCGCAGGAAAAGACGAAGCGCAATCGACCAGATCTTTTGAAGTAATGGAGTTAATCATGAACCGCTTAGACAGCGTCGAGAAGGCGCAATTACGCAATAACATTCCGGAGTTTCAACCCGGCGATACCGTGCGCGTGCACGTGCGCATCAAGGAATCCGAAACCAAAGAGCGCTTGCAGGCTTTTGAAGGCGTCTGTATCGCCCGCAAACATGGGGGCGCGCGCGAGTCGATTACGGTGCGCAAGACCAGCTTTGGCGTGGGCGTCGAAAGAATCTTTCCGCTGCACGCCACGGTCATCGATCACATCGATGTCGTGAAGAGAGGCCATGTGCGACGCGCGAAGCTTTACTATCTGCGCGGTCTGCGCGGCAAAGCGGCACGCATTCGTGAGCGCGACACGCGCCTGACTGACGCAGCCGCTGCGGTCGCCGTCGGCAGTGAATCCGCGGCCGGTGAAGAATAGAATTTTGGTCTCGCCGGCTTTCGGCAGTCGTCCCTCGCCGTAACTGCTAGCCGGCCAACGCTCTCGCAAATTGGAGCGATCTTGCACATCGCAATCGACGCGCACTCTGTCGGAGCGCAACTGGCCGGCAACGAAAGTTACGCGCTCAACCTGATCGAAGCCTTGGCCGAGATCGATCAAACCAATCTCTACACGCTCTACGTAACCAAACCGGCAGCCATCGATCGGTTCGCCAATCGCTGGTCCAATTTCAAAGTAAGACAGACGCTCCCGCACACGCCGCTGGTGCGGATTCCGCTAACGCTGTCGGCAGAGCTGCGCCGGCATCCGGTCGATGTGCTGCACGTGCAATTCACCGCGCCACCGTTTGCGCCTTGTCCGGTGGTGACCACGATTCACGATCTGTCATTCGAGCATCTGCCTGAAACATTCAAACGTCGCAGTCGCGCTCAGCTGCGGCTAACTGTGCGTCGCACGGCGCGCAAGGCGGCGCTGATTCTCACTCTGTCCGAGTTCTCGCGCCGCGACATCATCGAAACCTATGCAGTCGATCCTGAACGAGTAATCGTTACGCCGGCGGCCGCGCCAACGCATTTCAAACCCGTCGCTTCGGAAACAGAATTGGAAAAGATTCGAGAGCGCTACGGCATCGGCGCGAATTATCTTCTGTCGCTGGGGTCTATCCAGCCGCGAAAAAACCTGACGCGGCTGATCGAGGCCTATTCGTGGTTGCGGACAGCCCGTCCGGCCAGTCGGCCTCCGCAGCTTGTCATCGCCGGGAAACGCGGATGGCTGGACGATGAGGTCTTTCGCGCCGCGCAGCAGGACGGCCTGAGCGAAAGCGTAAAGTTCATCGGTTATGTTCCGGAAGAGGATCTGCCGGCACTTTATAGCGGCGCGATGTGTTTTGTTTACCCGTCTTACTTTGAAGGCTTTGGTTTGCCGGTGCTCGAAGCCATGCAATGCGGCGCGCCGGTGATCGCGGGAAATCAAACCAGCCTTCCGGAAGTGGCTGGAGACGCAGCCCTTTTCTTTGATCCCTTTGACACCGGGGCGCTCGGCGAAGCCATCGCTCGAGTATTAGATCATCCGGATTATCGCGCGGATTTGCGCGTCAGGGGTCTGAAACGAGCCGCTGAATTTAGCTGGATCGCCACGGCGCGTTTGACGATGAAGGCCTACGAACGCGCGGCCGCAAGCCGCCGCACCCGATGACGAAAGCTAATAAAGACGGGCTGGGAGTTTGAAAAGTGGCACGCGCGTCCGCCCGCGGTTCGCGCGCAAAATGCGCGGGCCACAATAAAACTGAGCCAGTTCCAAGAAGAGGGCTTGCTCTTTCATTCTTCATCCGGCATTCTTTGTCCCTAGCCA
>DATGVD010000404.1:0-9893 GCA_035300785.1 Pyrinomonadaceae bacterium
GCAATCTCTCGCTGATCGAAGCCGTCGCGCCCTTCGGCGCTGGCGCTGCCACCGTCGTTGTGGAAGCGAAACGATCGCGCAATGCTGTCGAGACCTTCAGTTGCCGGGTGCGTTCGGCGCTCAGCAGGAACTTCTTTTCGAACGCCTTGCGATCCGCGGCGCTCAAGCGCTCGAGCGCGTAATCGTCCGCCAGGTCGAACTCAGCCAGACGAACACGCGCCTCAAGACTTTCGCCGGTAAACAAATACTCTTCAAAAGTCGCCTGCTCCGCCGCGCTCAACCGGCCGAAGAGAAAGCGGCGGATCGCATCGTCAGAGAACTCCTGCGAGTTGCTTTCTTTGAATTGTCGTGTGTCGTCGTCCATAGAACGATTGTGAATCCGAGCCCTCCCTCACAGTCGGGCTAATGCCCCGTTCATGCCTCCAAACACTGCTCGATACACGTTTGCAATTTTTCCCTGATGCGCAGCGCGCGCAATCTCAGGGTGTTGAGACTGATACCAAACTCTGCCGCGATGCGCTTGCGCAAATCAATCTTTGCTCTTTTGTTCTCGGCGTAGTATTGCTCGATCATTTGCCGCGCATGGGGCGACAGCTGGTCCAGACACTTGTCCAGGCAGAGATGGGTTGTCGCCTTCTCGTCAACATCATCGATGATTGCCACCAATCGTGGCAGCACTGGCCGCTTCAGGTATTCGTGATGCACGTTGTTCATGACGCCCAGAAAGTAAATCGCCTTATCACCGACGTACGTCGGTTGGATATCAACCACCCGGCGCGCGACGCGGTCGATTATCTCGTCCGCCAGTTCTTCCGCGATTGCGCAGCCGCGCGATGCGAGAATGGCGATCAGGCGCCAGCGAATTCTTTCGTACAAAATGCCTGCGAGCTCGGGATCGGGATCGAGCCAGGCCAGGAGTCGATCAAAATCTTCCTGCTTGAGCGTCTGAAGCTTTTTCGCCGGCGACATGACTTTGGAGTGCGGTGGCAAGCGCAGCGCGACACCGCTTTTTTGTCTTACCGTCAGAAAACCAAAGCGCCGTCGCCGCTACGCTCTGCCGGCGCACTCCAAAGAATAGTCGAACGCTTTGATGCCGAGGGCAACCCGTTTCAGTTGCCCTCGCACATCGGCTGTTCAGTACCCAGTCTTGATCTGAGCCCTCCCTCACGGTCGGGCTAGTGCCCCGTGATCAACCGCCGAGCTACTGCTTTGTCACGTCGCTGAGAGCGACTGTTTTCTCCTCGCCGCCCGACAACTTGACTGTAACCTTGCCCGATTTTTCGTCCACGCTGACGACCGTAGCGTCGCTCGACTTCCCGGCAATCGTGACTTTCACTTTGTCGCCGGCCTTGAATTGCGACGTGCTCGACGTGCTGGGCGCCGGCGCCGGAGTCGCCGGTTCGTTAGCGCCGGTGTTCGGGCCGGCACTCGTGCCCGGGCTCGCGCTTCGGTTGGCGTTCGTGGTGTTTTCCGGCGTCGAACTTGAATCACAGGCCGCCAGCGCGAGCGCCAGGAGTACTACTGCAAAGAGCTTTGTGGTCATAGTTTCCCTCCATTCGTGATGCCAGCCTCTGTTCCAGAGACTGATTTGTTTCTTCACCGGGTGAATGGCGATAAAAGGCGAAACATTTCATGCTGGAGAGAAAAAATCCAAACGACCTTGACGGCCGCGTCCGGTCAGGCTGAGAATTGCGGCGAATGTTGTCCGAGTCAGGCGTCAATGGGCAGTTCGATTTCGCGTGAAAGGCGGAAAACCATGAAAACCAGGGCCAGTTTTGCAGGCGAACCGATCCATCCGATGTTCGTTCACTATCCGATCGCTTTGTGGACGACGTCGGTGATCACCGATTTGATCTATTACTTCTGCCGGAACACCAGTCTGATTCTAATCTCGAAGTTTTTGATTGCCGCGGGCATCGTGGGCGCGATCGTGGCCGCAGTCTTCGGGCTTATCGATTGGACGGGGATTACCGAACCGGCGGCAAAGAGAATCGGCAACTGGCACGCGCGCCTGAATATCGCCGCGTTAATCTTGTTCGGCGTGAGTCTGTACCTGCGCATGAAGAATTACGGCGCGCCGCTGGTAGGGTTTCATTTGAAGATTCCGTTTTTGGTATCAGTCGCTGGTTGGTTGCTGATGGCGATCTCTGCGAGTCTCGGCGGCAAGCTGGTTTACGAGCATCGCATGGGAGTAACGGAACCAGGTCAGTAGCGCCGGCTGTATATGCCGCCGGTCATCCAGCGCTCCGCTCGGCGTTGAAATCGTAAGTTATATATAGACGCAGCGATCCTTCCTGCACTTCGGCGCGCACGTCTTTCACCTTCGCGTTCACGCTACCCCCGCTGACGCGCACCGGCACAGACAACGCGAGTTGCGAGACGCGCAGCACTTCGAAGGGATTAACCTTCTCAGTGATCGTCTTGCGCACGAACGCCGTGACCAGGGCACTCACGATCGGCGAAGTGTTATCCAGCGTTACCTCGTCGATATTCAACTGGCCGAACACGGTCTGCTTTTCCTGATCAAATGAAAGATCGACACTGGTTTTGGCCCAACCGCTGAATTGGGTGCAGGTGTTGAGAATGCTGTAACTGCCGCGAAAAGCAATCGGCGCGGTGATCTTGCCGCCGGTGAACTGCACCCCGGTTTTCACGTTGCTACCGTCAAGCACGAGCTCAAGCACGCTGTTGCAAGCGGCCTGGAACAGCGCCGGCTGCATTGGTGACGCAGATTTGCTTTGCGAGAGCTTCAGTTGCGGCGGGCCAAGCTTTTGAAAAACGGTCCCCAACAAAGAGTCGAAAAACTTCTCGTCGACGGTCACAGCAACGGTGCCTGACGTGTCGCCGTTGCGATCGGGTGGCCGGATAGGAGTGCCGGGAAGATTGCGCGCGCGGTGCGCGCCAAAGAAGTATGTGGTCGCGACCACGCCGACCAACAATCCGAGAATTAAGAGCGCAGCGCCTTTTTTCATCAGTTTGATTTGGGCGAGACGGAGGGCGCGGGCGAAGCGATAGGGTTCGGCGCATTGGCGATCAGCGCTTTCAAGACCGCAGCTACGGCGCTGGTCAACGCGTCGATTTGTTCGCGAACTTTCTCTGGCGCGACCTGCGCGTATCCCGCGGGCACTTCAAACAAGGACGCTTCAATGTCGGTCTTGATGTCGCGCATTTCGGCCACGACGCGTGCCGCTTTCACGCCTTTGACGTCTCCCGAGCTGGCCGCGTTCAATTCGGCGCGCAGCGGCAGCCCGGTTTCCTTGTCCACGTAAACAAAAGCTTCGGCCTTTACTTCTCCGGCTTTCGTGTTCGTGTTGGTTGACGCATGGTAGCGATATTTCTCAGCTACGCGCCCGTTCATCGGCTCTTCGCCGGCGCGCTCGACTCCTTTCAGATTTTTCAAGTCTTCGACCAATTGCCCGGGCGTCATGAGTTTCTGCATCTGCACGCCGGTCGCTTCCTGAGTCAACTCGGCAAACTGCTTTCGCCCCGGCACGATCACGTAATGATGGTTGTTATGATCGAGATAGATTAGCGGAGTGCCATCCGGCAGTTTGAACTCGACGCGACGATCGTCACCGCTGCGCGCGACCTGCACCGACAGCGAAGGAATGCCGATAGTTTTGTCGCCGCCGGCCGTCTCGAGGCTCAGCTGGAGCGTGGCGCTGTATTTCGTCGGCTCGCGCGCGTTGATGGTGAGGCCATTCGTCGCGCTCTCTGAGTTGGTGTTTGCAGCGCCGGTTCTGGTGTTCGCAGGCTGTGTATTCGCGTTCGCATTTGCGTTTGAGTTCGGCGCCGGCTGACAGGCGACGACCGACAGCAGCAACGCCAGACAAAAGATCGCTCCGAACTTCGCGCGCCATCTTAGGCTATTCATTCTTTGCATAATTGACCTCTGAGAAGCGGACCAGTCGGGTCCTGCTCTAATCAATCGAACCTTTGAGGGGAACGGCCTAAAGCTTATCACGCGGCTGGATTCTTGAGAAACACTTGCCCGGGCCCTGAACTCAAGGCGCGAATTTATTTGACACTCGCGCGCGGTTCCGGTAAAACGCGTTTGCTTTCCGAATCTGCATTGCCTTTGGTGACCGAATGAAAAAATTTTCCCTAATCGTCGCGATGGTGTTTGTGGTCGCGGCTTGCAACCTGAGCGAGAAGTTTAAGAAGGCGAGTTCTTCGAATTCGTCCTCTTCGAGCAATCCTTCGAAGATTGGCAACGATCCGGTCGAGCAGCCGAACCCAACCGCCGCGCAGACTGCGGCCATTGCCAACGGCGAGACGGTGAAGTGGGATCAGCAGGGCATCACCTGGACGCTGCCGGCGAACTGGAAGAAGCAGGATGTGCGCAACGAAACGCTCAGCTATGGCGGTGACGGCGCGTTTCTCTCGGTCGTCGTCTCGGTAATGCCGCAGATGGACAAATTTACCGACGTCAGTATCAAAGCCATGTATGAAGGCGCCAAGACAAATCAAAAGATTGGTAAGAACGACGAGGTGAGATGGCTGGCACTCGATGGCGTGCGCGGGGTGGGGTTCCGCGAGGCGAAACAGGAAATGGCCGGCGACATTCGTCGCCTGGAATGGCAGGCTTACCGCACCTATGCAGGACAGACCCAACTGATCACCATGATTCTGTCTACGAGTGATTCTGCGTTCCCAAAGCACGAAGATGAACTCTACGGGATTATGTATTCAACGAAGATTGTGCACTAAGAAGGCAAAGGGCGAAGAGCAAAGGGCAAAGAGCAAATCGATGAGACCTCACTTTCGATTTGAAGACCTGGAGATTTCAGCCGCAAGATCACGAACTTCTCGAGAAGTCTAAAGAGTTAGACCGAAGAGCGAACGGCTCTTGGCCCTTCGCTCTTCGCCCTTTGCCGCCTAGTTCTTCTTAATCACATTCCGATGCACCCACGTGTCTGATTTGGCCCGGTCGCGAGTCTCAAAGAACACGCTCCCGTCAGAGTCACGCGTGACCATCTGAACGCGGGGTGAAACGTCCTTCTGCTTCTCAGTTCCTTTGGACGAATCATCAAGGAAACCCTGCACTTCCGCCGGCCGCGGCGCATCGAATTTCTCGCCCCGACGCAGCTCGGCAATGGCTTCGATCGCGCTCGACGTCAACAGCTTGGGCCAAAGTTTCTTGAAGAGCGCGTTGGAAGCATAGATATCCGCGCTGTTGATCTTGCCGTTGATGGCAAAGACATAACCGATGACGTCCGGCTTGCCGTTGATAATTCCGGCCAGCGCTTTGAAGTAGCTGTCCGAAGTCTTTTGCACCTCTTTGTTTTCCAAAGCGAGTTGGAAACTGGTCGGCGACGAGGCGCCATTCACGCGCGTGCCGGTATTGGCGCTCAGCTTATCCTGGGCCACGGCGACCTGCCGCCAAACTTCGCCCTGCGACTCGGCGCTCTTCGCTGCCAGCTTCAGGTCGCGGCCCGCGATCACGTTGGCCGATGAACCAAAGTTCGCGACTTCCTCGCTGCCGCGCTTGCTCCAGCGTCCGTTCTCGACGCAGAAAGCGGAAATCCCAATCTTGCCTGAGCGCGGCGGCAGAATCAGATCGACAGCCATCATGCGATCCTGCTGGCCGCCTTTCACGATGTCGCCTGACTGTACGTAAACCTCTTCGCTGGAAATGTTCTCGATTGAAAGTTCGTTAACTTCGCGCGTCTCGCGCACGATGACTTTCTTTTGCACCAGCGCTTCCTGCAGCGTCAGAAAAGTTGCGCCTTTGATTTTATCTTTGCCGTGAATCAGGAACACCGTCAGATTGTCCTGCGTGAACGGCCCTTCGAGCCGGTATTCGTTCTGGCTTTGTGGTTTCTGACCCACGTGACCACCCCATTGGGCCACGACGCCCAGCGACGCCGCTATCAACAACACAAACCCCGCCATCACACTATACAAATTCGTTTTCATCATTCTTCTCCTTCCAGTTAGCTGAGACTTTGCCGTGTGCTTTGTGGCGCAAGATACGGATCTTGCGCGACGCAGCTAGCCTGGGGAGACCTACACAGCGCGTAACTCTGAAGCTTCGCTAAAGAGCGTGCGAAGCGTTTGTTGGTTTAAGAACGTGGACGGGGAGGCTTCTTGCGCGGTTGGATTAGAAAAGTTTGGTGAGAAGTTGCCAGAGTCCGAACCAGCGCAGGCATCGGCCTTACGCAGGTTAACAACTTGCGCCACTCAATCCGAATGAATCGTCGGCGCGTCGGCGTGCGGCACAAAGCAACTCCGGCAGCGGGCTTCGTACATGCCTTCGCCCCCGACTGCGACGCGTTCTTCGGATTCAAAAGTACGTTGCGTATAGTTGGCTGGCTGCCCGCATTTCATGCAGATCGCATGCGTCTTGGTGATGTACTCGGCGATCGCCAGCAGTTGCGGCATAGGCTCCCAGGGCTTGCCGGTGTAATCCTGATCGAGACCCGCAATTATCACTCGGACGCCGCGCTCAGCGAGTTCGTTTACGATCGGGATAAGTTCATTGTCGAAAAACTGGGCTTCGTCGATGCCAATAACCTGCGTATCCGGCTCGATCCTGGCGCGGATGTCTTCCGAAGTCCGCACATTTGCTGATTCATGTCTAATCTCAGAGTGCGAGACGATGTGATCATTCGAAAAGCGGGAATCGATGTCAGGCTTGAAGACCTGGATCTTCTGACGCGCAATCTTGGCGCGCCGCAGACGGCGAATCAGCTCTTCTGACTTGCCGGAGAACATCGACCCGGCTATCACTTCGATCCAGCCGGCGGTTTGGCGCGTGGGACCGGGGTGCTCGCTCCGGTTTTGAATCTCAATTTCTTCAGGTTCGTGGTTTCGGATCATCGTTGCTGTGGTGCCCATATGGTTGAAGAGTCCGATCTCTCAGCTTTGTGAAATCACATTCAACCCAGGCTCGCTCTTAAAATCGCCGGCGTTATGGGTTAACAAAGGAACATCCAGGAGCGTTGCGGTCGCAGCAATCCAAGCATGGGAAGTCGCAATCGGACGGCCGCGTCGTCGCGCTCCATCGACAACTTCAGCCCATTTACGACACAACAAAGCTGAAACTGGATACACGGTGTATCGACGCAAATATTTCATCAAGTGCCGGCGTTTGCGCTCGCCCCAATCAGCCGCTAACGTCCATCGCTCCAGTTCAGCCAGAGTCATGAAAGAGATTATTGGTAACTGGTTAGAAAGATGGGGAAGATAGAAGCCGCCCCGATTGTCTTGCTTGTAAAGGAACGAAACCACATCGGTATCGACGACGACCGGCACTACTCGCCCTCCGGCAAATCTTCTTCATGCCACTGACGCAACAGGCGTAGCAATTCATCAACGTCGTCATTCCCCGAGTCATTCGGCGCCGGCGAACCCTTCAAATCAGCGAGATCGTTGACTGGAGATATACCTTGCTGCTCCGCTAGCTCCGCAAGGTGAGCGCGTGCTTCCGCAATCTCCCGGCCGCGGTCGATGGTTTCTTCCAACATCCAATTGGCTTGACTCATTCCTGCTTCATCTCCGTCAAAATTCTACCACGGAAATGCGTGACTCTTTTAGCGAACCAAGTAGCAGCCATGCTGACGACTCACTGACATTTGCCAAAACCGCCGCCGCTGTTTGTGGCACGCGCATCTTGCGCGTGATCTCACGGGCGGGACGCCCGTGCCACATTCATTTGCCAAAGCCGCCGCCGCTCGGCGTTTCGATGCGCACTCGATCGCCAGGCTCCAGGTTCCAGCTTCCTTTTGAGGTTAACTTTTCTTCGCGGCCATCGCGGCGAATGATCCACGCGCGACCGACTTCACCGTCGGCGCCGCCGTGCAGTCCATAAGGCGCGCGCTTGCGCCGATCGGAAAGCAGAGACATGCGCGCGGGCGCGAGCGTTTCGATCTCGCGAACCGAACCATCGCCGCCTTTGTGTTTTCCTTTTCCACCTGAGCCTTTGCGAATCCGGTATTGCCGCACGCGCAGCGGATAAGCGTACTCAAGCGCCTCCGCCGGCGTGTTCAGACTGTTCGTCATGTGCGTGTGCGTGGCGTTCATGCCGTCCTGCGCCGGCCGGGCGCCCATGCCGCCGGCGACGGTTTCGTAGTAAGAAAACTCTGCGCCCGTGCGCGGATCAATGCCGCCAATCGTGAGGTTGTTCATCGTGCCCTGGCTCGCGGCCGGGATTCGATCGGGAATTGCCTGGGCGAGAGCCTTGAAAACCACATCAACGACGCGCTGTGACGTCTCAACATTTCCGCCGGCAACTGACGCCGGATGCGCGGCGTTGACGACCGTGCCTTTCGGAGCGATTACTTCGATCGGTTCCATCAGACCGGCGCTGGCCGGAATGTCGCCGCCGACCAGACAGCGGAAAACGTACGAGACAGCCGAAGCGGTAATCGCTTCGACGGCGTTGACCGCGCCGGAAACTTGCGGAGCGGTGCCAGTGAAATCAACGAGCGCACGATTGCCTTTGATCGTGACGCGCACGCGAATGGGAATCTCGTCAGCGCTGATGCCATCATCGTCGAGCGCGTCTTCGGCTTTGTAGCTGCCGTCAGGAATCGAAAGAATTGCCCGGCGCATCATCCGCGACGAATAGGATATCAAGTGCGCGGCGTACTCGCGCGCCTCTTTCGCGCCGCGACGTTCGACAATTTCAAGCAGGCGCGACGCGCCGGTTTTGAGTGAGCCAATCTGCGCTTCGAAGTCCGCGTGGCGTTCGTTGCTGCTGCGCACGTTGGCGAGAATCAGTTTCATCACGTCTTCGCAAAGCTCGCCCCGGCGAACGATGCGAATAGGCGGAATGCGCACGCCTTCGCCGTAGATGTCCGTGGCCAGGCCCATCGATCCCGGCGTCGCGCCGCCGATGTCGGCGTGATGCGCGCGATTGGCAACGAAGAAAAGCGGACGGGTGACCGGCGACGGGCGACCGGAAGACCGCTTTTTCTCTGCCGTCTTCGGTCTGCCGTCGCCGGTCCTTTCCGCGAACACGCCCGCCACCAACGTTACGTCCGGCAAGTGCGTGCCGCCTGCAAACGGATCGTTCAGCGCGACGACGTCACCCGGACCGATCTCAACTTCGCTCAGTGCTGCCGCCACTGCCATCGGCATTGAGCCGAGATGCACCGGCATGTGATCGCCTTGCGCAATCACGCGCCCATCTTGATCAAAAACAGCACACGAGTAATCGCGCCGCTCTTTGATGTTGGGCGAGAACGACGTACGCCGCAGCGCCGTGCCCATCTCTTCCGCCACCGAAGTGTAGAGCGCGCGGTAGATTTCAAGAGTTGTCGGATCGAACGATTTCATTTCTCAGGTTTGCCGGCAGCGCTAGCTCGATTCATATATTCTCGCGCCAGTTCGATAAAGCGTTGCCGTTCTTCGGCCGAACTGAACGCCCGGTTTCGGACTATCACGCCACCTTTGCGTCCGTAGATGTCGACCGAATTGTCAGTCGACACGATCTCTTCAATTGTTTCCCACTCGGTGCGGCACTGACTGTTCTCGCCACTTGTCTTAAGGCCGTCGGGCAGCAATTCAACTTCACAGATAAACTCGTTTTCCTCGCCGTACTGCTCCTTAAAGATTTTGCGCAGGTTTCTTCTCACCTGGTAGGCGTGGGTGAAGGGGTCGATGGCCAGGGCGACCAGCGCTACGAACATCCCGGCTAGAGCGCCCATGATTGAAAAGCGAAAGAGCGCAACGATCACCAACCCGACGAACACAGCCCACCACGCCGACCTCTTGCGTCGCGCCGAGCGCAACGCTTTTGAACGCGCGATAAAACGCATCGAGGCGTCAACAAGATCTTCCTGAGAGTAAGTAAACTTGACGTGCATTTACACTCGTTCGATTAACACGTTTCCATGAAGGTCAACTGCCGCCTTCACCCCGTGGGAAATTAGAGTCGTTCCCGAATA
>DATGVD010000405.1:0-2342 GCA_035300785.1 Pyrinomonadaceae bacterium
ACGCGACTGGCAATGTCCGAGGTGGGCTTGGTGGTTGCGACTTTCGCGGCCGCGGCTCCCTGCGAGAGTCGCAGCGACATAACGGCCGGCCGGGCCACCAGCGTGGCGACCATTGAAAAGGTAAGCGCGAGAATCAGAAAAGTTCGTTTCAAGGTAACTCCCGTTATGTTGTCGGAGCGGGCCATGACGCGCCCCTTTTTTGACTAAGCAAATCAGCAGCGGGCATTAGCCCGCCTAAACCAAATTGCGATTGAATTACAAATCTACCATAAAGATAACAACGTCGCAGAACGCCGTTGGATGCGAATTCTTTTACGGCCGCAAATGTCTTTGGGTTTCTCAATCGAAGCCGTTCGATGTTGGGAGAAGAAAAATGGATGTCAGCTCACCGTTTACTCACGCGGTCCGGAAAAGAGACTTCGACCGCTTTTTCGGATTGACTTCAGCTCATCAGCGGAGGCAAAGCAGCGAGGCCCCGCCGTGGAACATCAGCCGTGCGACGCTTTTTGATGACGCCAAATCCTACCTTCAAATGTCGCTAGGCTGAAATGGCGTTTACCTTGTAGAATCAAGCCGCCGAACCGGAAAGTTCGGAGATTCTCTTAAGATTTGTTCACAGCTTTCCAAGAAGATCTATGGCTCTCTTAAAGGTCACCGACGCCAGCGGCCACCAGACGCAACACCAACTGAATTCACGCGCGCCCTGCACCATTGGCCGCGCGCCCGACAATCAGGTTGTGCTCGACGATCCACGGGCGTCCCGCCATCACGCGCATATTAAAGCCACCGATGACGGCTCGTTCATGATGATCGACGGCGTGTACGTCAATGGACAGATCAAGCGAAGCGCCAACAAAGTCTATGTCAACGGCGATCAGAAATTCGAGCATCCGTTGAAGGACGGCGACCGAGTAACGATCGGAGCGAGCACCCTCAAATTCGAACAGGCCAGGGAAGAGAGGACCGCGGATCTCAGTTACGACGACAAGCCTCTGGGACATACGCAACTGCTGATGTCCGCGAAGGACGTGCTGACCACCGTGCTACGTCAGGGCGATTCAGGAGCAGGCACCGTCGCCGGAGCGCCGCGCGACAAGGTGCTGGAATCCCTGCAACGCAAGGCCAACATTCTCAGCGAACTTTACGAGATGAGCAAAGCGCTGGGCTCGGGATTCGACCTCGACAAGATTTTCAAGAAAGCGACGGACATCATTTTCCGTTCGACTCCGGCGGATCGCGTGATTGCATTGTTGGCCGAAGGCATAGTGACAGAGCAGAACGCCGACGAAGCGAAGTTGTTCCCGATCGCCACTCGAGCCCGCGACGAAAAGCTGGAGGCACACGCGCGCAAGATGACCATTGGCCGCACGATCACGCGCAAGGTGATGAAGGACAAAGTCGCGTTGCTGTCGCAGGACGCCGCGGCCGACGAACAATTTGCCGGGGTGGATTCGATCGTATCGCAGGGGGTGCGCTCGACGATCTGCGCGCCGCTGTTCACTGAAGCGGGCGTGCACGGCGCTCTCTATGCCGACCGGCTTGATCCCTTCTCAGCTTTCAAACCCGATGATTTGGAGTTGATTAGCGCCGTCGCGGCGCAAACTGCGATTGCGGTGGAAAACGTGCGGGCCCACGAACGCCTGGCGCGAGAAGAAGTCGCGCGCGCCAACTATGGACGGTTCTTGCCTGAGTACGTGGTGAAGCAGATGCTGGAGAACCCTGAGTCTTTCAAACTTGGCGGCGTGCTCCAGACGATTACCATACATTTTGCCGACATCCGCGGTTTTACTCGCATCTCTGAACACGCGCCGCCGGAAAAGATCGTGCAATTGCTCAATCGTTATTTCTCGGCGATGACCGACATCATCTTTGCGCACGGCGGCACGCTCGATAAGTATCTCGGCGACGGCCTGATGGCGTTGTTTGGCGCGCCGACGACGACACCAAAGGACGCCGCCAATGCGCTCAGCGCCGCCGTAGCCATGCAGCGCCGCATGATCGGAATCAACGTCGAATTGCTCGAGGAAGGCTTCGCCGAAATTGGCATCGGTATTGGTTTGCACACCGGGGAAGTCACGGTCGGATACATCGGCTCCGAACGTCGATCTGAGTACACGGCGATCGGCGACAGCGTCAACACCGCTTCGCGCCTGGAATCAAATGCCAAAGGCGGCGAGATACTGGTAAGCGAAGTCACCGCCAAGGCGGCCCTTTCGCGTTATCAACTCACTGCGCGTCCTCCGATCAGCGTCAAGAACCGCGAGCAGCCCGTGCCGCTCTTTGAAGTTGAGTGGCAAAAGGCGACCGGAACGTAAAGACAAAGAGCAAAGCGCTAAGAGCAA
>DATGVD010000406.1:0-2527 GCA_035300785.1 Pyrinomonadaceae bacterium
CTGGCCGGCGAAGATATGTTGCTGATTTGCGCGACGCCGGAAACGATCCGGCGCGGTTACCGCGCGCTCCTGGAAGCTGCGCGCAAGGCCACAGTCAGCGAAAAAAGGATTCACGCTTCGCTAAAGCGAATCGCCGCGGCCAAGGCCCTGGCGCAGCTGCCGACACCGCTCGATATGGACAAGTACAAAGAACTCGGCGCGGAAATCACGAAAATGAATGAGACGCTGGATTACCGCTATCCCGGAGAATCACATGTCAATTAACGATCGCGATCGCGCACCCCGACTGGCCAACGCGCGCCTGGGAAAATGGGTCGCCCTCGGCGCGTGTTTCGTGCTCGCTCTGTCGTCGATGGCTTCTTCTTGTCGCCGCCAGAGCAACGTCTTTGTGATCGCGCTCTCAGACAACGTCAAGACGATCGATCCGATTGGCTCGCCGTCTGTAGATGCCGCCAGCGAACGCGTCCGTTCGTTGATGTTCAATTCGCTGGTAAAGAAGGACGAGAAGTTTGACTATGTGCCGGAACTCGCTTCAAAGATTGATCGATCCGAAGACGGACTGACGTTCACGTTCACGCTGCGCGATGGCGTGACTTTTCATGATGGCCGTCCCTTCACGTCCGCCGACGCGAAGTACACGCTCGATACGGTACTGGCCTCAACGTTTGCCAAGGCCGCGAGCTTCTTCGAGGGCGTAGGCGCGACTCGAACGGCTTACGTCAAGAGCGTCGACGCTCCTGACGCGCACACGCTGGTCATCCGCCTGAATAGTCCGTGGACTGGCTTGTTGGCCAACCTCGTAGCCATCGCGATTATCCCTAAAGACAGTTATGAATCGCAGAAGACGCATCCGCTCGGGACCGGGCCCTTCAAGTTCAAGAGCTACGATCAATCGCAGCAGGTCGTCGATATGGAAGCAAACCCGAATTATTGGGACGGGCCGACGCAAATTCCGGTACTGCGGGCGCGCGTCATCAGTGACTCGAACGCCTTGCAGGCTGAACTGCAAAGCGGCCGCGTGGACATCGCGCCTTTGCCAACCAGTCTATCGCCGGATGCAATCAAGGGACTCGGCGCGAATTCGAACCTGACCGTACATCAGTTCGCCGGCTCGAATTTGAATCTGCTGACTTTTAATACTACCGAGCCGCCGCTCGACAACGTTAAGGTGCGGCAGGCAATCGCCTACGCGATCAACCGCGAGAGTATGATTCGGGATCTCGTCCTTGGCCAGGGCAAGATCGCGCACTCAATTCTGCCGGAAGAATCCTGGGCCTACACGCCGGGGCAAACCTATCATTACGATCCGGCGATGGCCAAGAAGCTCCTGGACGATGCGGGCTTTCGCGATCCCGACGGCGACGGGCCCCAGATGCGCTTCAGCAAGCCAATCATCTTTCGCATCTCTGGCAGCAGCGGCGCCGCGAGGCAATACTCCGGAGTGATCTACAACTATTTGCGCGAGGTTGGAATTCCGGTTTCAATCGAGACCTCCGAACTAAACACCTTGTTCGAATTCCTGCGGCGCGGCCAGTTTCAAATGACGTACGGCCAGTGGGTTGGCGGCAATCAGGATCCCATTTTCTATCGCGACCTGTTTGCCACGTCTGAGATTCCCAGTGAAACTCGCGCGGCGCGCAATCGCAGCCGTTACAGCAATCCCGAACTCGACAAGATCCTCGAAGAAGCCACTAACACTTACGATCACGCCAAGGCCGCGCCCTTGTACGCGCGCGCGCAGGAGATCGTCAGCCGTGACGTAGTTGTGCTCCCTTTGTGGTATCAGGCGAACATGGTCATCGCTAAGAAAAGCGTCGGCAACATTCACATTAACGCGAGTGGTGATTGGGGATTTGTGAAGGATTTGACCGTGGGAAAATGAGGCCGCAGATTGCCGCGGAACGGCGCGGAGCAGCCTTGCCCAAAAAGTGGTGTGGCAGGAAGAGAGAAGCTCATACTGGGAGCGCGGGCGCCCGCGCCCGCACAGCCTGCGCAAGCACGCTCAATCTCAAGCTTCTTGATGCTGTAGCTGTTTCGCGCTTCGCGCTCATAGCGGGCGAGGGCGCCCGCGTTCCCAGTTCTAACCAGCTCGTTCCAGATTGGATCGACTTTTTTGGGCAACGCCGCGCGGAGCAGATAGGAAGATATCTAATTTATCCGCGTTCATCTGCGTAAATCCGCGGCTAAATCTCATCGATAACTGTCCATAACCGCTTGCAGCTTCTTCTCACCCTCCGCCGACAGGTTCAGAAACTCAACACCCGCTCCGGTGGGAGGCGCACCTTCCATCACTCGCAATAGATTTCGCACCGCGCCCTTCAGACTAATCGCGCCGGCGACCTCGGCAGTCCACTTAAGGTAGATTTCCTGGCCGGCGACAAGTTCTCGCTTCGTGTTGAGGAAGCAGCCGCTAACGCTTAAGCTGGTAACCCGGTCGTAGAACTCGCACTCGGGCCCCCAACCCCAGTCGGCAAAAAACTCAACGTTGACGCGCGGATGTCTGCGCTGTTCGATCGTTCCCATGCGT
>DATGVD010000407.1:0-4058 GCA_035300785.1 Pyrinomonadaceae bacterium
CGAGTCTTATGAAGCTGGACGAGCCGTACAACGGAGACTAGTAGCGCAACGAGTGCTAAACAAAATACAAAGGACCAAAGATCAGCGAGTATCTTGGCCCGATGAGCCATGGCTTCATCGGTGGTTGACTGGGCGGCCCAACCAAAAAAAAACCAGGGCATAGATTGAATAGAGCACGGCTCCAATTGAGCAGATTAAGATGAGTCAGTACTTGAACATCTGTGTCTGACGCCGCCAACGATCTCTTCGTGCGCCATGCCTCGTCCGCGAGTTACACTTCAAGAAATTCGGCCTCCTGGTTACCCAGGAGGCCGCGGATTATGTCACAATTTCGACCTCGAATCTCAGATTTCAGATTCCAAATTCCAGATCGAAAGACCTATTCTTCCTCGCGAATCAGCAATCCGCGCTCGTTGAGATCCGCGCAACGCAGACAGTAGCGCGCCCAGGGCACGGCCTCGAGCCGCTTTTCCTGAATCGGCTGGCCGCAGTGGATGCACTTTCCATATAGGCCGTCCTCGATTCGCACCAACGCCGCATCGATCATTTCCAAAAGCTGCCGATCGTTTGTCGACATCGACATCATCAACTCTTTCGTGTACGCGTTCGCGGCCATGTCCGCCGGATCCTGCGTCGCTTCCGCATCGCGTTCGCGACTGTAAGCTTCCGCCGCCTGCACCTGACCGACCAACCCTTCACGCCGAACCAATAACTTGTCTCGATAACCTTTTGCTTTCCGCTTGTCCATTCTCTGCATTCTTTCTGACTCCTGTCCTTTTGTCTTTTTCATTTTTGATACGGTAACCCGCGATTGATCGTGCAGGCGCGATAAAGCTGCTCAACACAAACGACGCGCGCCATTTCATGTGTCAGCGTCAGACGCGACAGCCGCCATTTCTCCTGTGCTCGCGCGACCACTTGGGCGCTGACCCCGCGCGGACCGCCAATCACGATTGCCACTTCCTTCACTGAATCGTTTTCCCAGCGCTGCACCTGCGCGGCCAATTCGGGCGAACTCCATTCGCGGCCTTTCAAATCCAGCAAAACCATCTGACTGCGAGCCGGAATCGCCTCCAGGATTCGGTGCGACTCCTTCTCGATCGCCCCTGGGTCGCCGGCTGTGCTCTCTCGCGTCTCAATAACCTCGCAGCGCGTAAAGCGCGCGAGCCGCGTCAGGTAGTCACTGACGAGAGCGCGCAGATGCTCGTCTTTCGTCTTTCCCGGCCAGATGAAGCGGATGCGCATCGGGTTGCGGAGTTCAACCTTTAGGTTGCTAAATCGAAAGCCGGCAAGCTAAAGCTTGAACTCTAAACTGCTTCATCCTTCATCCTTGTTTTCCCGCGCCAGCCGCTCGTAAAGATTCTTGCGGCTGATGCCGAGTATTCGCGCCGCTTCGGCCTTGTTTCCCTTCGTCGCGGAGAGAGTCTCGCGGATATATTCGCTCTCGATTTCCGCGAGCGTCGGCCGCCGATCCCTTTGCGCCCGTTGCTGAGCAGCAGCGCGCAAACCTTCCGGCAAGTCTTCGACCGCGATCTGCGTGTCGTTCGAAACGATTACCGCGCGCTCAATGATGTTCCCAAACTCGCGAACGTTGCCGGGAAAATCGTATGCCCGCAACAGAGCGAGCGCTTCGGCGGACAATTTCTTCGCGGGCCGTCCATGCTTGGCCGCATAGGCTTGCACGAAAACCCGGCCCAGCGTCTCGAGATCCTTGCCGCGCTCACGCAGCGGCGGCACGATTATGTGGATCACATTGAGCCGGTAAAATAGATCGTCGCGAAAAGCGCGCCGCTCGACCGCGCTCTTGAGATCCGCATTCGTCAACGCCAGCAGCCGGGCGTCAACTTCAATCGTCCTGCGCCCACCCAGCCGTTCAAACTCGCGCGTCTCAATCACGCGCAACAGTTTTGCCTGAGCATCAGCAGTAAGATGCGCAATCTCGTCCAGCACCAGCGTCCCGCGATGCGCGGCTTCAAGGCGGCCCGGCTTTGCTTCAGTCGCGCCGGTGAACGCGCCGCGCTCGTAACCGAATAGCTCGGCTTCCAGCAAATCAGCCGGCAGCGTGGCGCAATCGATCTTGACCAGCGATCGGGAAGCGCGTTGCGAGTGCGCATGGATGAACCACGCCAGCGCGTCTTTGCCCGCGCCTGATTCGCCGGTGACGAGCACGTTCGCATCGGTCGGGGCCACGCGTTCGGCGAGGCCGACTGCCTCGCGCATCGCATCCGACAACGCCACAATCTCGGCCACTATTTTTCTCTCAAAGATCCAACCGCCCCGAATTGATCGGGCGGCACCTCTACCCGCACAGCTTCGCGCCACAAGCGTTCGAGGTCGTAAAAGCGCCGCGCTTTCTCATCGAAAACGTGCAGAATGAAATCGCCATAGTCCACCAGGATCCACTCGGCAGTTTGATAACCTTCGACGCGGGCGGGGCGCACGCCGTTCTTTTTCAAGTGCTCGACGACGCCGTCGCTGATGGCCTGTACCTGACGCCGGTTGGTCCCGCTCGTGATCACAAAAAAGTCGGTGAAGCTGGCGACCGGGCGTAAATCGAGCACCACCGAATCCAAGGCCTTCTTTTCGGTGGCGGCCTGCAGCGCGAGCAGAATGCGTTCATCAAGTCCTGCGTCTCCGGTCACGCCGCTCACCTCCGACGTTGCCTGCGCATCCGGGAGCAATGATTTCTCTTTTAAGTTTTGACTCAAATTAGTTCCGGTAAAGTTCGTACTTTTCAATATAGTTCGCGACCGTCTCAGGCACCGACTCACGTAGCTTTTCGCTATCGCCGGCCCGCGCCGCAGCGCGAATCGCCGTGGCCGAAACGTCTAAAACAGCGGCATCAGTAAAAAAAGCCTGTCGCTCGGTGTGGCCTTCGATCAACACCGATACATCATCTTCGCTCATGCCGCGCACGTCCGAGACAGCGGCGCCATGGGCCTCGACTAATCCATATCCAGGCCGCGTGACCACGATTTGATCGCACGTGCGCAAAAACTTCTCCCATTCAAACCAGGTCGTGATCTCAGCCCACGAATCGGCGCCCATAATGAAAAACAGACGCGAGTCCGATCCGATTTGCTCCTGAATCCGCGCAACTGTGTCTACCGCGTACGGGCGCTCGGGCTCGTCCAACTCAATCGTGGAAACGCTAAAGCTGGCGTCCTCCTCAGTCGCCAGCGCGAGCATCGCAAACCGATGGTACGCTGGAGAGATGCCGGCGCCGCGTTTGTGCGGCGGCGTGCAGGCCGGCACAAAAATCAACCGGTCAAGCGCGAACAACTGCGCCACGCTCCGCGCTACCGTCAGGTGCCCGTGGTGCACCGGATCGAAAGTGCCACCGTAAATTGCTGCGCGCCGTGTCGACATATTTCAAACAACTCAGCCATCAGGGACTTCCCGGCCGATCGGAATCACAGACTTCCTATCAGCAGCTCTTCATTGACTCCTCGCAGTTGAACCTTCGATGAGTCGGTTCTAATCCGATCAAGTTCGCGGACGATGGCCGCTAAAAGCTCCGGCACACCGTCGCCAGTCACCGACGAGATCGCAAAGAACAATCTCCCGTCCTTCGTGGCGCACTCGCGCAAGCGTTCAACCCGCTCAGGCTCATCCAGCGCATCCAGCTTAGTTGCCACCACAATCTGCGGCTGCGCATCGAGCCGCGCGCCATACGCCGACAACTCGCGATTGATCACTTCGTAATCGCTCACCGCATCGCGGCCTGACGCGGACGAGACGTCCACCAAATGCAGCAGCAACTTCGTGCGCTCGAGATGGCGCAGAAAACGATCACCCAGTCCGTGGCCTTCGTGCGCGCCTTCGATCAGTCCGGGGATATCGGCAACCACAAAAGTGCGAAAGTCGCCCATGTCCACAACCCCCAGATACGGCTCAAGCGTCGTGAAGGGATAGTCAGCGATTTTCGGACGCGCCGCGGAGATCCTGGAGATGAACGTCGATTTACCCGCGTTCGGAAAGCCAACCAGGCCCACGTCCGCGAGCAGTTTTAGTTCGAGTTGCAGTTCAAACTCTTCGCCGGGACTTCCCTCCTGGTG
>DATGVD010000408.1:0-2345 GCA_035300785.1 Pyrinomonadaceae bacterium
AAGGACTTTGGCGAGATACGGGTACAGTTCTGACTCAATTGCCGGAATAATGAACTGCTCGCGATTCTTAGTGCTAAAGACCAAGTGAACAAGGATCGAAGATAAGGATTGAGGCATGTGTGGTTTCTCACTTTCGACTTATATCGCGCTTTCAGCGCTTGAAACTTGAGAGGATATACATTTTCCTGGGGCGCTGCCCCAGGCTTTTTCATCACGCGCCCTTGGCGCTTGAGCGCAAAGATCTTTGCGATGATTGTGCGTTTACTTGCACTTCCCAAATTACACTTGTCAACGAGGAACGGTGACGAGGCAAGATCGCTGACGAGGTCGTGAGGAAGCTATGGTAGAGTCCATTAGATGAAACGTAAGCTGCCAGTATTACTCCCACTGTCCCTGTGCTCCGCCTTTGCAGCTTTCGCCCAATCCCCCGAATTCAACGAACCGTGGAAGAATCCGAAAGTAGCCCTCGCGATTGACCCTTTTGAGAAGAACGAAATTGATTGGGACCTGCTGGCTACGGACCCGCGTGTCGTGGGGATCCTTCACCGCGCGACCATAGGAGATCGGGCTGACCTCAAATACGCCGAACGACGGGATGAAGCGAAAAAGCGCGGCTACAAATGGGGCGCTTACCATTTGGGAAAGCCGGGCGATCCGATCAAGCAAGCCGACTTCTTTCTGGGAATCGTCAAGCCGGGCAAGGACGATCTGCTCGCTCTCGACCTCGAGAGCCCGGACCCGACGAAGCACATGAGTTTCGGCGAAGCGCGCGCTTTCATCAAACGGATCAAAGAAAAGACCGGACGCTATCCTTTGATCTATGCGAATAACTTAGTGACGAAAGCGATCTCAGAGCAGTACGGCGCGGACAAAGTCTTTGCGAAGACGCATCTGTGGTATGCGCGCTTTAAGCAGAAGGTCACGGACTTTCCCGAAGGCACCTGGAAGACCTACACGCTTTGGCAATTCTCCAGTGAACTGAATTGCGATGCGGCGAATCGGCCCGCGTGCCTGTATACGGTTCCGGGCACCGCATTCGACATGGATGTGGATGTGTACAACGGGACGATTGAAGAGCTGAGAAAGAAATGGCCGCTCGATAAGCCGTGACCCGTGATCGAATAATTTTCCGCCACCTCTGCGGCTCGTCCTGACCAGCCTCTTGACAATCTTCTCTCTCCTTCTCAGTTTTGCCTTCCTGAACCTGCTGCGGCGAAGTCAAGTATTTCTCGCCACCAGATCCCAGTTTTTCGTAACCGAGGTCTTTGCGACGACGTAGACATATATGCGAACATAAATCCCCCAAATCGAGTTTCCGTAGATTACCCCGAAGACCGGAAGCTGCGATCAACGAGCATCGCGGCGGCTGGTTGTTTGTTGACCGAAGTGAGTTTGCAGTGAACGGCAGATATCGATCAGCGATGAATGAAAACCTTTCAGCGGACGCTCCGGCGACTTCAACTGGCTCCAGCCAGGTCGCAGCCACCGACCGCGTGGCAATCGCCGCGCCTGGAGTCCGCCGTCCCAACCGGACTCGCGCGCGCATTGTGCAAATCGTCAGCGTGCTGGTTCTCGTTTTGCTCCTGGTTTTGTTGTGGCGTTTTTTTGGTAACCAGGCCGCGACGAAAGCTCCCGGCGGCGGTCGCGGCGAAGTCGTTCCCGTCGAGATGGCCAACGTCACGCAGCAGGATGTGCCGATTCAGATCAAAGCCATCGGCAACGTCGAAGCACTGACCACCATCGCGGTTCGATCACAGGTTGAAGGAACGCTTTTAAGGGTCGGCTTTGTGCCCGGTCAGGAAGTGAAAAAAGGCGATCTGCTTTTCTCGATCGACTCGCGTCAGTTGCAGGCGGCGCTGACCCAGGCGGAAGCCAATCTCTTGAAAGCGATGGCCACGGTCCGGCAGGGCCAGGATATCGTGGCGAGGGATCAAGCGACTGCGAACAACTCGCGAACGATCGTGAACCGCGACGCGAAGTTGATCGAAGCCGGCGTCATCTCGCGCGAAGAATACGACAACGCCGTTTCAAAGTTGGGGGCGGACGATGCGACTGTGCGCGCCGATCAATCTGCCGTCGCAAACCTGCTGGCCGCGCAAAAAGCCGAGCAAGCCGCGGTCGAGAGCGCACGCGTGGAACTCAGTTACACGACGATTCGCGCGCCCATCACCGGCAAGACCGGCAATCTCGCGGTCACTACCGGCAATCTTGTCCGCGCCAACGACACGACCGCGATGGTGACCATCACCCAGTCCGCGCCGATCTACGTAACGTTCTCGGTTCCCGAGAAGGACCTGATTCGCATTCGCCAGTATTCAGGTGCGAACGGGTTCGCCGTCCAGGTC
>DATGVD010000409.1:0-7850 GCA_035300785.1 Pyrinomonadaceae bacterium
GTCTCTTCTGCGTGTTTGAAGAAGCTGCCGGGAGCTTCATGATTGGCGCGCTCGGTGGCCGCCACATCAATCAAGATCAGTTGCATTGTCTTGCTGAAGCCAGGCGAAGATTCGTAAGTCAACGTCGTCCTCGTGAGCGTAAACTCCGAAGGTATTTCCAGTCGTCGGCCATCGCGAAAGACCAGCGTATATGCGCTGGCCGTCACCGCACACGCCAAAAGAAGCAGCACGGTCGCTGTTAAGTTTCGCAATGCGCTTCGTAGGTGAGACTCGTTTGTCGGCGAAAGATTCAACATGGTAAGACCCTCCCTTTTCCTGGTCACTTTCTTTCAGTTAGGAATTTGGCCGGCCGCACTCGGCCAAAACGTTCAAAATATGCCTCGTAAGTTGTAAGACTTGTACATCTACTTGTTCGGACTCGGAGCAGTAGATTTTACGTAGCTATCGCGCGCTTTCACGGCGAGGTTTGGTTGCCGCACCTTGACTCTGATCAGCCGCCGCTGACTTGCTTCCGAGTTGTCGGTCTTGGGGTAATAGCCAAGGCCGTATTGACGGCGCAGCTCTTCGGCAATTCTCGTGAACGCCTGCGCCAGTTGCGTTGTATCATTGGCCTGATAGAGCCGACCGCCAGTTTTGTCTGCTAATGCGTGCAGATAGTGATCTGCACGGTCGTAATCGGCCTTGGTTGTGCCCGGCAAGGGAACGCCATTGTTCACCGGAACGTTATAGGTCTGTTGCGAGGTGGTCGTGCCAAAGAGGCCGCTTCTCCTGGTGGTCACTGTCACTGTGCCATTGCCTACGCCTTGCATCGCGTTCAGATAATCACTCGTGTCGTACTCGATGGGATAGATGAGCGCATCGAGTTCTTCCACCTGACGCAGCGTGCTCTGATAACTCGCCTGTTGGCTCGAGGTGTCGACGCCGTCGGTGAAGAGCACCATCGCCTTGCGGCCTTTGATCTTGTTGAGCCGCTCCTTGATGGTGAGATCCACCGCGTCGTACAAGCGCGTTGAGTTACCCGTGTTAGCGTTCTCTTCAATCACGGTTTCGATGAGGTTCAGGTCGTTTGTCGCCTCGGTGAGGAGGAGCACTTCATCATTGAAGCTGACAATGAGTACCCGATCCTGCGGGCGGAGTTGTTTCGCGAACTCGATGGCTGCTTCTCTGATCTCCGAGAGATGAAAATGTGTCGAAGCCGAAGTGTCCAGAAGAAGCGCTACCGTAAAAGGT
The DNA here is from genome assembly GCA_035300785.1 of Pyrinomonadaceae bacterium. GTDB lineage: Bacteria > Acidobacteriota > Blastocatellia > Pyrinomonadales > Pyrinomonadaceae > UBA11740. The sequence continues at coordinate 1,231 of DATGVD010000409.1, forward strand.
TTCTCTGCCGGCTCGAAATAGGCGATTGATTGCTCGATCCCGTTCTCGAAGACGGTAAAGTCTTCGCGCCGTAGATTGGGGACGAAACGCCCTTGTCGATCAAGGACACTTACCGGCACCGTGACGAGCGTCGTGTTCACGCGGATCACGTCCCCTTCCTCAACTTCTTCCGGCCCCGCTGGGGCAACGGCAGCGGAAGATGGACTCTCCTGCGAGGGGACTGAGGAACTGCCCGCGTTGGCCAAAGTCGGCGGCCCCAGTGCAGGCGCAGGTTCAACACCGATTAATGTAGGGGGTCCTTCCTGCGATTGTGTCGCGCCCACCCGTCGCGGCCGCGAAATGGATGCGGATGTTCCCGGAAGCTTAGGAGGGCCTCCGACAGCCGGTTCGCTGGTTTCTGCTCGTCCAGCGGTCGCTGCTGGCTGCGCAGACGTTCGTACTGGTTGCGTAGAGCGTCTCGGCGACCGCGCATTCGCTCTCGGTGGCTTTGCCGACGTCCTCGCAGTCTCTGCCGATTCCTCAGCAGGCTGTCCCGGGGTGCCGTTAACCGCTAATGAACTCTCGTAGTCATCCTGCTTCTTCAGCACATATGCGCCATGAGAGCAGGCAGACGAGGTCATGTACGCCATAATGACGTACCCGTCTGGGATGGGAAGGCCCTGACAAATTCTTATTGTTTCGCTTCGCGGCCGGCTAACGCCAGTCTGGTTCGTTCTCCGAGGCGGAGTTTGACCTTGAGCAACTGCTCCCGAACTGAAGGTAGTCAGGACAAGTAAGAAGGCGACAGATAACTTCATGGTCGCTACCCCCTTGACGATGGTTCTTAGATTGGGGGCGCATTATACTCCCGGACTAGCCTCAAAGATCAAGCGATCCGATACACGAAAAACCTTGTCATCATCTTGCCAGTTTGATATACAATCCGCGCCGTTTTCCGAAACATCCCCTCGCAACTCGTCGGCGGCAGCGCGTTTTTACACGGCTGCGCATGTCCGCATGAAGCATTGACCGTTTCGCAGGAGAAAGAAAAAGTCATGGCGAAGACTGTTTGTAAACTTCTGGGTTTGGTTTTGCTGCTGGTAGGAGTCCTGGGATTCACTCATCTTCTGGACTCTCTGGGAGCCCACGTCGGACCTACCTATGCGGCGCATAACGCGGTCCATATCGTCTCCGGACTGGTCGCGTTGTATTTTGGTTTTGCCGGATCGGCCGGCGGCGCGCGCGGATTCTGCTTTCTGTTCGGTCTGGTCTATCTGGCGCTGGGTTTGTGCGGCTGGTTCCTGGGCACTGGTGCCGATCACATGTTCAATATCGGCACGTTCCTGATGCTCGGGAAGATGGATCACATCATCCACATCCTGCTGGGAGTTGTGTTCCTCGCCGGTGGGGCTTTGAGCAAAAGCGAATAGCAGTCGTCTCCGCTTTCGTTGGGCCGTTTTTGAACCGATAGGGCCGGCGCGCGATGGCGCCGCGTGCTGGTCCCTCCGTATCGGCTTCCGGCCCTTTCTCCGAAACCGGACCGAGTCTCGTTTACCTGAACCGCAAGTTAATCCCACCGCGGGCGACAGTCCCGGGCGCGCGAAAACCATTCTCGAAATACTTCGCCGCAAAAAGGTTCTCCGCGCCGCCAAAGAACGTCATCACGACCCGCTCAGATATCGCGCGCTCGTAGCTTCCGAACAGATCCGCCTTGGTGTAACCAGGAAAAGTCAGCTCCGCCGTGCGGAAAGGAAAGTCATTTTCAAACACTGGCGCAAGGTAAGCGCCGGTGCGATTCAGATCGAAGCTAAGCAGGAACGATCGATATCGCTGAGTCAGAGTCATCCCGAAGAGATGTTTCGGAATTACGTACTCAGGTTGCATTCCCCGCGCCGGCACGAAACGGTCGCTGTTCGTGTAGGTGTAAGACGCGCGCCATTCGCCACCGCGCCAGGGCGCGGCCTCGACGTAAGTCTCGACGCCGCGGGAAATGCCGCCCGGTTGATTGACATAACCGCTAAACCTTCCCAGGCCGAGCGGGTCAACAATGAAACCCTTGAACGCAATCACGCGCTGCAGGCGCGTATAGAAATACGTCGCCCCAAACCGCGCGCGGTCGCGTGCCACCCGCTGATCGAATCCGGCGTCGACGCTGATTGACTGCTCGGCGCGCAGGGTCGGATCACCAAACCGCGTCAAGCCCAGTCGCGCAAAAGTCCCTTGTCCAAATCTTTCGAATAGCGAAGGCGCGCGAAAGCCGTTGCCGACGTGCGCGCGGAGTTTTGTGTTTGTCGAGCGCAGGAAATAAGCGATCGAGCCATCGCCAGTCAGAGATCTCTCGGGCATAATCGAGCCCAGAAAACCGGGGCGATCAGCAGCGCTAACGCTGAAGAACTGCCCGCGCGCGCCCAGCGAAATCTGCAAACGATCATCGAGCAGAAAGATTTGATCCTGACCAAACACGGCTACGGTTCTTTGCCGGTCGGTCGTGTTGTTAACTGAGCTGAAAGACGGCATCGATGATTGAAAAATCGATTCGTGTTCGTATTCAAAACCCGCGGTCGCCAGATTGCGCCGGCCGAGCCGCAGGTTCGCGCGCCCGTCCAGAGTATCTGTCCCCCCATTATTGACGCTTAAGAACTCGAAGTCTCCAAACGGATAAAACGCGGCGAACTTTGGATCGAACCGAGGGCCATTGTAGTTGCGACGCCGCGTGCCGACGTGCTGATAAGCAATCGAGTAAGAAAGTTTGTCGTTGACCTGCTGCGAAAGTCTTACCGAACCAACCAACACCCGCGTGCGCCGGCCCTCGTCAGGATTGTTGAGGTCCGCGTGAAAGGTGCTGCCCTCAACCGCTAACGGATAAAGAGTGCTGCCGGTGAATGCGGCCGGTAGCGCAAACGGACTGTCGTTCAGACGCGCGTTTGAGATCGTGCCGTAGAAATTAGCGCTGATCGTTATCGAGGGCCGGACATTGAATTGCCAGCGCCCCGCGGCGACTGTGTTTCCGTACTGGTCTTGTCCATCGACGCCGCGGCGCACATCGATGCGCGTCAAGCCAAAACTGAAGCCGGCGCGTTTACCGATTCCGCCGGCGCCCTTGATTCGCTCGCGAAACAACGCGAGGCTGCCGCCGTCAAAGCCGAACTCGAAATGCGGCTTGCCCACTCCGGCTTCCGGCACCAGATTGATCACGCCGCCGATCGCGTTCGTCCCGTAAATCGAAGAGCCGGAGCCGCGCAGAACTTCCACGCGATCGAGATCCGCCGGCAACAAATCAGTGATGAACGAAACGGCTGAGCCATTGATGTCCGACGAATCACGCACGCGCAAGCCGTCGAGCAAAATCGCCGTATCGAAATTCCTTAGGCCGCGCAGACGAAGCGTGGTCAAAGCGCCCGGTGAGCCCTGTTGCTGCACGCGCAGTCCCGGTGTGCCGCGCAGGCTCTCAGTCAGCGTCAGCTTGCGCCGTGCTTCGATTGATTGATTGTCCAGCAGACTCACGGCTTTCGACGTTTCGTCAGCTCGCTGTGCCGTGCCCGTCGCGGTAACGACAACGCTTTCGCTGACGGCCTGGATTGAGAGGCGAACGTCGTTGCTGATCGACTGGCCGCGCGCCAGCCTCAGCTCTTTCGAAGTGAAAGTCGCAAAGCCCCTGGCCTTAACTTCCATCACATAATCGCCCGGCACGACATATTTGAATGAATAATCACCGTTGTCGTCGGTAACCAGGAGCAGGTGCGCTCCCGCGCGCGAACGCAACCACACTTCGGCCCCGGCGACACCGGCGCCGCGCTCGTCGGCAATGCGGCCACGGACTGATGCCACGCTTTGAGCCAAAGTCGAAGTCGAGATCATCAAGATCACGATGACTAGCAATAGAGTTCTTTTCATTCTTCATCCCTCATCTTTCATTCTGGTCTTGCATGTACCGGTGTGATTCTGGGCGAGCCCGAAATCGGATGCGCGTCCACCAAAACTTCCAAATCGAAAACTTTGCGCAGCAGCTCAGGCGTCAGCACTTCGCTGGGCGGGCCAATCGCGATCGCCCGACCTTCTTTCATCAGCAGTACGCGATCGGCAAACTCCGCCGCCAGGTTCACGTCGTGAGTCACGACCACCGCCGCCGCCGACCCGTCGTCGCAACGCGCGCGTACCAGCCGCAGCATCGTCGCTTGATGAGCCAGATCGAGATTCGCAGTCGGCTCATCAAGCAGAAAGACGCTGGCTTCCGTCGCCAGAGCGCGCGCGAGCACGGCGCGCTGACGCTCGCCGCCGGATAATTCGTTCATGAATCGCGCGGCGAAATCTTCAAGTTCGGTTTCGCGCAAGACTGCGCGCGCGATGTCGACGTCGCGTTCGGTTTCCCATCCCCAGGCAGTCGTCCACGCGTGCCGGCCGCCGAGAACGAATTCCATCACCGTGACCGGAAACCGCAGATCTGATTCCTGCGCGACGACTGCGATGTGCCGGGCCACTGAACGCCGCGCCAATGAACTCAACGGATTTCCATCCAGGAGCACCTGTCCGCCCGAAACCGGCAGCGCGCCATTAAGAGCGCGGAGGAGTGTTGACTTCCCCGCTCCGTTCGGGCCGATGATGGCGATCACTTCGCCGGGTTTCGGAAGCAAACTAACGCTCGCGACCGCTGCCCGCGGGCCGTAGTTCACGGTTATGTTTTTCGCTTCGAGCATTGCCGTTTTTATGTTCTCTCTCCCTCTTGGAGAGGGTTAGGGAGAGGGCTTGGCGAAGCGCCAGTAGTGCCCTCACCCCGGCCCTCTCCCAAAAGGGAGAGGGAGCATTACTACCGTTTCAACAAATAAATAAACAACGGCGCACCGATCAGCGCAGTGATCGCCCCAACCGGCAGTTCGCGCGGCGCGATGATCGTGCGGGCAATCGTGTCGGCAACTATGACAAACGCCGCGCCCGCCAAAGCCGACGCGATAATCACCAGACGGTTGTCGCTGCCGAAACTCAGGCGCACCAGATGCGGCACGACCAGTCCGACGTATCCGACCGACCCGCTCGACGCAACCGACGCGCCCACGAGCAAACTGGCGGCTACGAACACCGTGACTCGCACGCGGCTGACTTCAACGCCTAGATCGAAAGCGTCGCGCTCGCCCAGCATCATCAGATTCAAACTTCGCGCATTCAGTGCCAGAATAATCACGCCAATTGCGGCCGCGACCAGCGCCACGCTCAGCAAACTCGTCGTGGTGCCCGAAAGATCGCCCAGCAACCAGAACGTGAACGAGCGAATTCGGGTCGCGTCCATCAGCGTCGTGATAAAAACCATCGCCGACGAAAGAAAGGTCGTCACGATCACGCCCGCGAGAATCAAACGCTCAGGCGTCGCCCCCGCGCGTCCGCGCGCCAGACGGTAAACGACAAAAGTCGCCGCCAGCGCGCCGGCAAACGCCATTACGGGGCGGCTCCATTCGTGCGCGCCAAAAAAAACCAGGGCCGTCATTGTTCCCACCGCCGCGCCGTTCGACACGCCAAGCAAGTAAGGTTCAGCGAGCGGGTTTCGCAGAAGAGCTTGATAGCCCGCGCCGGCCGATGCCAGACACATGCCCACGGCTCCTGCCAATAGAATGCGTGGCACGCGAATGTCAAAGAGAATCGCCTGCTGCTCCGAAGACAGACCGCAGTTCGATCTTCCCGCCAGCGCGCAGAGGGATGCCGCGAGAGGCAGACGCTGACTTCCAATCACCGAAGCAATGACCAGCACGACTGTGAGTAGAACCAACAGGAAGCCACAGACGCCGAGTGTCTTTCTCAACGTCATATGTCCCGTTGTAATTGATTGCTCCTGCATATCGGTCAATCGGCCCGCCTCTTGCCAAACTGTGAAGCAACCTCCGGGTGTAATGCGCCCGCCATCTCTTCCAGACCTTCAATCAGTCGCGGCCCCGGACGCGAGAGATGATCGCCGTTGATTTTGTAAACTCGGCCGTTCAAGACGGCGGGAGAATTCCGCAACGGCGCGGCAACAGTTGAGTTCGCATCTCCCATCGGGCCGCCGGTCGGCAAGATGATCGCGTCCGGCCGCGCCGCAAGTGCCGCTTCGTCGCTGTAGCGCGGAAAAGCGCCGGGCACATCGGCCGTCGCCGAAACGCCGCCCGCACGCCGCACCAGATCAGTCACGAACGATTCGCGCCCGATGGTGTAAAGTGGCTCGTCTGAGAGTTGGTAGAATACTTTGACCGGTTTGACTTGCTTCGTTGCTGCTTCGACCGCGTCGGCGCGTTTGCGCAATTCCGCGACCACAGTAGCTGCGCGATCGTGTTCGCCGAACAAGTCGCCCATAGTCTGAATGGAACGAAACACATCATCGAGGCTCTGCGGATTGGTGACGTAAACGGCAATCTGCTGCTGATCAAGCTGTTTGGTGAAGGCTTCGAGTTGCGATGCAGTCGAAACCAAAACGATCTGCGGCTTCAGCGCGATGATGCGCTCGACGCTGGGGTGCAGCGTGTCGCCGATTTTCGCTACACTCTTCGCCTGGAATGGGTAGTCGCAGTATTCCGTGTCGCCAACGAGCTGCTCACCGGCGCCGACCGCATAAACAATCTCCGTTAGATTCGGCGCGAGCGAGACTATGCGATCGATGCGCAGCGGAAGGCGCACGCGGC
>DATGVD010000410.1:0-2776 GCA_035300785.1 Pyrinomonadaceae bacterium
TAGGGCTGGGATTCGTGCGGCGGCGCGCGAATTGTTCGATGTCGATCTCGAACAGATAGTCAGCGAAGTCCCGCCACGGACCGAACTGGGCGACCTGGCCTTTCCCGTCGCCTTCGAACTTGCCAAGCAGATCAAGAAGCAAACCGGCGAGAAGCGCGCGCCGCGCACGATCGCTGAGGCCCTGAAATCAAGTCTGGAAACGCTCGAGGAAGTTGCGCGGGTCGAAGTCGCAGGCGCCGGTTACCTCAACGTCTTTTTCGATCGCGCGAAGCTGATCGCTGAACTTGCCAACGCGCCGGCTACGCCTGACACCGTGGCAGACGACGCACGCAAGTTGATGGTTGAGCATACCAGCATCAATCCCAACAAAGCCGCGCACATCGGTCATGTGCGCAACGCCGTGCTGGGCGACACGTTTGTGCGCATTTTGCAGGCGGCGGGCAATCGCGTCGAAGTGCAGAACTATATCGACAACACCGGCGTGCAGGTGGCGGATGTCGTGGTTGGCTTCATGCACATCGAGAAGATGACGCTGGATGACATCAAGACTCTCGACCGTTCACTCGGCGCCGATCGGTCGTTTGATTATTACTGCTGGGATCTTTACACGCGCGTCGGTTTGTTCTATCGCGGAGGCAGCGTTGAGGGCGAACCAGACCCCGAACGGCTGAAGCTCCGCATCGAAATCCTGCATGCGATCGAAGCAGGAAATAATCCCATCGCTGATCTGGCCGACTATGTGGCCACGCGCAATGTCGAGCAGATTCTCGACACGATGGAGCGCCTGGGTATTCGTTACGATTTGCTGGCGCGCGAATCTGAGATTCTTCATCTGCATTTCTGGGAGCGCGCGTTTGAATTGATGAAAGAACGCGGCGTGATTCAGCTTTCGAACGAAGGCCGCGCCAAAGGCTGTTGGGTGATGCCGTTTGAATCGCACACCGGCACTGACGAACACGAATCCGACAAAATCATCGTGCGCTCAAACGGGACCGTGACCTACACCGGCAAAGACATCGCTTATCAACTTTGGAAGCTGGGCAAGCTCGGTCTCGATTTCAACTACAGGCCTTTCCGAGCTCATGCGGACGGCCACGCGACGTGGGTGACAACGACTGAGCCAGGCGCAGAGGCGCAGCCCGAAGTGCCGCGGCCAAATTTTGGTGGCGGCGCGATTGTCTATAACGTGATCGACTCACGCCAATCGTATCCGCAGGAGATTGTACGCAAGGGCGTCGCGGCGGTCGTTCCCGAGTTGGGTGAAGAGGCGAGCGTCCATCTTTCTTACGAGATGGTGGCGCTCTCACCCGCGGCATGCGAACAACTCGGTATTGAACTTTCCGATGAAGATCGAAAGCGCCCCTACATCGAGATGAGCGGCCGCAAAGGTCTGGGCGTGAAAGCCGACGACTTGATTAATCGGCTCGAGGCCGATGCGCTTGAGGAAGTGAAAACGCGGCATCCCGATCTTGATGAACCGGATCAGCGCGAAACCGCGCACGCGATCGCGGTGGGCGCTTTGCGCTACTTTCTTTTGAAGTTTACGCGGAACACAGTCATCGCGTTCGATTTCAAAGAAGCGCTTTCGTTTGAAGGCGAGACGGGTCCTTACTGCCAGTACGCGGCGGTGCGCGCGAATTCGATTTTCCGAAAGCTCGACGAACAGGGAGTCAGTACCCGGAGCGGTAGCGACGGCGTGTCTTCAAGCCCTATTGCTGCAGACTTGATTCGGGATCGGAACCAGGACGTTTCGACTGTGCTCGAAGGCGAGGCCGGAGACGACATCTGGTCTCTGCTGATGTTGACCGCACGTCTGGAAGAGTCGAATGCTCAGGCTGCCGCCAGCGCCGAGCCGGCCTTTCTGGCAAAGTACACCTTCAATTTGGCGCGGGCCTTTAATCTTTTCTATCACCGGCACCGCATTATCGCCGAAGAAAACGAAGTAAAGCGCGCGGTGCTGATTGCGGTGGCGAATTACACGCGACAGCAGTTAACCGGGGCGCTGGCGACCCTGGGCATAAGCGTGCCAGAGCGAATGTAAGTTCATAAGTCGGGCCCAGGGTTTATAGAAATCGAAAAGTTAGGTAAAGTAGTCACCATGGCTGTGCGAGAACAATATGTCGTTGATGCAAAAGGTCGAAAGACGGCCGTGCTTCTCTCTTTGGAACAATACGAGAGGCGGCTGGAGGATCTGCATGATCTAGCAGTCGTGGCCGAACGCCGCGATGAGGAACCGATTAGCCTTAAAGAACTGAAGCGGCGTCTGAAGAAAGATGGCCTCATATAAAGTCGTCCCAAAGCCATCTGTTGAAAAGGATCTACGGTCACTTTCAAAATCGACTCTTGTGCGCGTTCTCAGACAAATTGACGGACTTGCCGTAGAGCCGTTTCCCTGTACGACCGTCAAGCTGGAAGGCGGCGAAGGTTTATACCGGATCCGTGTTGGGGACTACCGGATTATTTACGGAGTCGACCGCCTTGCAAGGCAGGTAATAGACCATCACGTTCGCCATAGGCGCGAGGTTTATAGAAAGCTCTAATAATCATGCTGATCGTAATGAAAGCCGACGCCACCGACGCGCAGATTGCGCACGTCTGTGACGTCATCACCGAACTGGGGTTCAAGCCGCACGCGATGCCGGGCGCGACCCGCACCGCGATCGGGGTCACCGGCAACCAGGGCGCGGTCGATCCGACCCGTTTCGAAAACCTGCCGGGGGTCGCCGACGCCATTCGCGTCAGTAAACCCTACAAGCTGATCACTCTCGACATCCGT
>DATGVD010000411.1:0-4842 GCA_035300785.1 Pyrinomonadaceae bacterium
CATTCGGCGCGTGGCCATTACCGCTGCTCGGCGCCGTGTCGTGCGTCTTTCTGATGTACTATCTGCCGCCGACATCCTGGTGGCGGTTTGTCGCGTGGCTGATGATTGGGCTTGCGGTCTATCTCTCTTACAGCTATTCGCGCAGCGAGATCGGGCGCAAGCTTGGGCGTCCGGAAAAGACGCCCGGGTGGCTGGCACTGACGGGATTGGGATCGTTTCTGATCGCGATTGGGCTGCTGACGATTCCGCACGACGCGACGTTTGGGGAATCGCTGCACAAAGCGGCGGGCGGCTTTGCGGAAGGTGAGCGCACGATCATCGCGTTCGGTTGCCTGGGAATCGGTTTCGCGTTAGCCGTGATCGGATCGATCATCGGGTTCGCGCGACGACGGAATTAACCACAGATTCACGCGGATAGACACAGATAAGAATAGAAAGTGGATAATGTTTTCTAATCTGAGTTCATCCGCGTGAATCTGTGGCTCATTTTTTCAAATCCTTGATGATCTCCCGGCTCGCATTCAATCCCGGCGCTCCCGTTACGCCACCACCCGGATGCGTTCCCGCGCCGCACAAATACAATCCCTTAATCGGGGTGCGATACTGCGCCCAGCCAATCAAAGGCCGAAATGCGAACAGCTGATCCAGAGACATCTCGCCGTGATGAATATGCCCGCCGCTGAGCCCGTAAGTCCGTTCGAGATCGAGCGGCGTGACGACTTGCCGGGCGACGATCGATTCTTTCAGGTTTGGCGCGTAGTCCGACAGAACCTTCACGACTGCCTCGCCAAGCTCTTCTCTCCGCGAATTCCAATCACCGTCTTTCAATTTGTAAGGAGCGAACTGCACGTGAATCGACATCACCTGCGCGCCCTTTGGTGCGAGTAACGGATCGCTGAGCGAGGGAATCGTGATGTCCATGTATGGGCGCGGTGAGAAATCTCCATACTTCGCCGCGTCAAAGGCGCGCTCGAGGTAATCGATGTCCGGGCCGACGTGTATGCGGCTGGACAGCTTCTCGTCAGCATCATCGTCACCCAGTCCCCTGAACTTCGGCAGTGCTGAAAGCGCGAGATTTACTTTCGCAACCGCCCCGTGGGCGCGGAGGTTGCGAATCTTCTGAATGAAGCCCGGATCAAGTTCTGTCGCATCGACCAGCTTTAGAAAAGTTAACTTCGGGTCCGCATTTGAGACGAGACCGTGTCCGGAAATCTCATCGCCAGTCGCCAGCACAACACCCGTCGCATATCCATTCTCAATCTGAATGTTTGCAACTTCTGCGTTAGTACGAATCTCAGCGCCGGCTTCGGTCGCAGCCTTTGCCAGCGCTTGAGTGAGCGCGCCCATGCCGCCTTTAACGAAAGCCGCCGGCGCGAGTGCGTGGCCATCCATCGCAGCTTGAAGCAACAGCGGCGCGGTCGTTCCTGCCGACCATGGCCCGGCAAATGCGCCGAAGACTCCCCTCGCCGCCACGATCGCGCGCAACAATTCATTCTCAAACCATTCCGAAGCGAGATCAGCAACGGCCATCGGTCCATAACGAAGCAGACGATACTCATCCTTCTTGCCAAGGCCGCGAATCTTCCACCCGAGTTTGCCAAGACTCCACAATTCAGATTTGGAAGGAGCATCGATGTTCGGCGGCGTCATCGTGAGCAGGGGTCTCAGCGTGCGGCCGATGTTTGCAAAGCAGGAAGCGAACTCAGAATATTTTTCGCTGTCTTTCCTTGAGTGCGCGGCCAGCTCACCGGCCGTGCGTTTCGCATCTTCATAAATGCAAAGCGGCGGCCCGTCGAGATTCAGCGCCGCAACGCGAACTGGCGAGTCAATGAATTCAAGGCCATGGCGTTGGAGTTGAAGATCCTTGATGACTTGCGGCAAGAGTGGCCCAGCGCTGTGGGCGAGAGACGCGCGAAAGCCAGGATGGAATTCTTCAGTGACGCACGCACCGCCGACGATCGCGCGACGTTCAAGCACGAGCGGTTTGAGTCCCGCCCTCGCGAGATAGAAAGCAGCGACGAGGCCATTGTGGCCGGCGCCGATGATGATTATTTTTCGCGTGGGCATCAGAAAAACGGCCACAGATGAACACGGATTACACGGATCAAAACGACTAAGGTCTACGTTGCTTTCTTATCCGTGTCTATCCGTGTGAATCTGTGGTTAATTGTCCTTCAAAATCTCCATCGCCGCATTGCGTCCGCTGGCGCCCATGATTCCGCCGCCCGGATGTGTCGCTGATCCGCACATGTAAAGACTCCTGATCGGCGTGCGATATTGCGCCCAGCCCGGCGCCGGCCGCAAAAAGAAAAGCTGCTCCAGAGTAAGCTCACCCTGGAAAATATTTCCCTCCGACAGGCCGAACTCGCGTTCGAGATCGAGCGGCGTTAAGACCTGTCGATGAAGAATGATTCTGCGGATGTTGGGGGCGTGCTCGGCGATTGTATCGATGACTGTATCGCCAAACTCTTCGCGTTTTTCGTCCCACGAGCCTTCCTTCAAGTTGTAAGGCGCGTACTGCACAAAGCACGACATCACGTGTTTGCCCGGCGGCGCGACTGAAGGATCGGTCAGCGTGGGGATCACCATGTCGATATATGGGCGCCGTGAATAGCGTCCATATTTCGCATCGTCATAGGCGCGCTCCATGTATTCGACGCTGGGCGAGATCGAAATGGCGCCGCGCAGATGCGGTCCGGCTCCTGGCATACATTTGAAATTGGGCAAAGCGTCGAGTGCGAGATTTACTTTGCCGGACGACCCGCGAAACTTATAACGTTGAATGTCTTCGACAAAATCCGTCGGCAAATGCTCGGCGCCAACCATCTTCATAAACGTCAAACGCGGATCGACGCTGGATGAAATTACGTCGGCATAAATCTCGTCTCCGCTGGCCAGCGCGACGCCTTTCGCCTGCCCGTTCTGCAAAATGATCTTCGCGATGGGGGCTTCCGTGCGAATCTCGGCGCCGGCTTCGCGCGCCGCGTCAGCAATGGCATTCGAGATCGCGCCCGTTCCGCCGCGTGACAAACCCCACGAACGAAACGCGCCGTCAATCTCGCCCATGTAGTGGTGCAACAAAACGTAGGCCGTGCCGGGCGAACGCACGCCCAGGAACGTGCCGATGATTCCCGACGCGGACATCGTTGCCTTGAGCACGTCGGTCTCGAACCACTGATCGAGAAAATCAACCGCGCTCATCGTCATTAACTGCACCTGGTTGTACTTGTCGTCCGCCGAAAGTTTTTGAAAGCGACGGCCCATCCCGAGCAGATCGAGCAGGCCTTTCGGATTCAGCGACGCGGGATCGGGGGGCGTCATATTCATTACGGGTTTGATGAAGTGGGCCATCTCGATCATCGCCTTGCCATATTCGTCGTAAGCTTCGGCATCCAGCCGGGAATGCCGCGCAATTTCGCGCCGCGTCTTCGCATGATCGTTGACGCGCCACAGGTAGTCGCCGCTGGGCATCGGCGTGAACGTGCCGTCGAGCGGGAGAATCTCAAGGCCATGCCGCGGTAGATCGAGTTCGCGAATTATTTCAGGTCGGAGCAGGGAAACGACGTACGAGCAGACCGAGAACTTGAATCCGGGAAACACTTCTTCCGTCACGCACGCACCACCGAGCACGTGTCGACGTTCTAGCACGAGCACCCGCTTGCCCGCGCGCGCCAGATATGCGGCGTTAACCAGACCATTGTGGCCGCCGCCTATGACGATGACGTCGTATTTTTGAGTCATGCGTTCAGAGTTCAACCTTTAGGTTGTTGATTTAGCTCCAAGCTAAAGCTTGAACTCTAAACCCTGAAGCTGTTGCTTGATGAAGACTGGCTAGGATACTTATAATCACTCGCTCTGACAATTCGTCGTTCTGATGTAAGTTTCGTAGTTAATGGAGGAAGTCATGCCGATCAGTCAAATGATCCTGCCGGAGTTCGATCACGAAATGGCGAACACGCGTAAGACTTTGGAGCGGGTTCCTGACGATAAATTCGCGTGGAAGCCGCATGAGAAATCTATGTCGCTGGGAGGATTGTCTACGCACCTGGCAAACATTCCCAGTTGGACCGCCAATACTTTCGATGCGGATGAGCTGGATATCGCGCCGCCGGGCGCGCCACCGTTTCGTTTGGAGGAGGCGAAGTCGCGCGATGCTTTGCTCGAGTCGTTTGATACGAATGTCGCGTCGGCGCGCGCGGCGCTGGAGAAGGCGAGCGATGAGAACTGGCAGGGAAAGTGGTCGCTGCTGCACGGCGGAAATGCGATCTTCACGCTCCCGCGAACGGCAGTCATGCGCGGCTTTGTGATGAATCATTTGATCCATCATCGCGCACAGCTTGGTGTCTATCTGCGTCTGCTCGACGTGCCCGTGCCGTCGATCTACGGGCCGTCGGCGGATGAGAGTGGGTTCTAATCCGTTATTGATTAGCAGCCAGTCGGACCGCGTCAGCGACTTTAATCGCCTCAACCGCCGCCTTCACATCGTGAACGCGCACGATGTGTGCGCCGTTCAGCACTGAAGCGACCACGCTGGCGATCGTACCGTGAAGACGCTCGTCAGCGGGCGCGTTGTCGAGCAGTTTTCCAATAAACGATTTTCGTGAGATGCCGATCATAATCGGAAACTGCCCAAATTCGCCGGCGAGTTGATCGAGCTTCGCGATCAACTCGACGTTCTGCGCGAGTGTTTTCCCAAAACCAATTCCCGGATCGATCGCGATGCGGTCGCGCGCGACGCCGCGCTCTTCGGCAACCAATACGCTGTTTCGCAATTCGCCGATCACCTCACTCATAATGTCATCCACCGGCGGCAACTGTTGCATGTCCTTCGGCGTGCCGCGC
>DATGVD010000412.1:0-3462 GCA_035300785.1 Pyrinomonadaceae bacterium
AACTGCTCACTGATTATGTCCGTCATTCAAGCAGACTTCGATCGCCTCGCGTTGCTCGACGCCGCGGGCTGGACGCAAAACAATCATTATCACAATTTCCTGCTGCGGCACATTCGCGATGACTGTCAGAACGCTTTGGAAGTCGGTTGCGGCACGGGCGCGTTCGCGCGGCGTTTAGCGAAGCGGGTCCGGCACGTCGTCGCGCTCGATCTTTCGCCCGAGATGATTCGCGTAGCGCGCTCGCGCTCCAGGAATTCTCCCAATCTCGAATTTCACGTTGCCGATGCCATGTTGTGGGATTTCCCCGCGGCACACTTTGATTACATCGCGACGATCGCGACCCTGCATCATCTGCCGCTGCGCGCGATGATCTTGAAACTAAAAGCGGCGCTGAAACCTGGCGGCGTTTTGATCGTCCTCGATCTCTTTGAGCCTATAAAGTGGCACGGGCATCCTGCCCGTGATTCACGCGCGGGACGCGCGTACCACGACCAGACCGCATCAATTCGCGAGGGCCTGGTCGACACTTTCCTGAACCTCGTCGCCATGGGCGTGAGCGTCAGCCTGAGACTGATTCACAACGGCCGCCTGAAACCGCCGCGTGCAGTGCGCGCCGCCTGGGCCGCGCACGAACAGCACGATTCCTATCCAGGGATGAGCCAAATCCGCGAACTCTGCGCTGAGATCCTCCCCGGCGCTGAAGTTAAAAAGCATTTGTTATGGCGTTACTCGATAGTCTGGCAGAAGTGAGCGAGTTGACGCTTCCTGCCTTTCTGCTCATTACATCGCAAATGGCAACAGGATGCCCTAAATGCGTACGCGTATTGAACCGCAAATAGCCCGAGGCCCTCTCTTCACTCGTGATTCCTTCGTCCTAATCTTTTTGTAGAAGTGGGGCTAAGTCATGGCGGCCAGCCATCTTCGCCTGCCTTGCTTCACATATCGCGTCCGCAAGGAGTGCCGCGCGCGAATCCCTTCCGATTTGACCGGGGCGCGGGCATGGTGCTTGCGGCAACACCCCTGAAAAGACAGTTCTAAGTACTAAAAAAGGACAGTTCTAAGTCCTAAGTGTGATTACCAGTGAGGGACGCTATGTGTGTTAACGAGCTGACGGCGACGCGGCCATCCTGCTTTAAGCATAGCGTTCCTTGCACCGTCAGACTGCAATTTAGGTACAACCGGGGGCGAGAGGCTCGGGCGCGGATGCGCTTGAGCAAGCCGGAGGACTCGCGAGAACTGATGTCGGAAGGAAGTTGATTGGCTTTCGAGAAGGAGAGTTTATGAACAGGATCAAATTATGGCCGCACGGAACGGTCGTGGCAGTGGTGGTGGCGCTCGGCGCCGGCCTGGGCGTGTACTTGTGGATGAACCACCAGACCGCCTCCGCCGAAAGCTTGCCCTATGCGGCTCGCATACAACGAGTGGATGGCGAGGTCGCTTTCAGCGACAACCGCGCGGGCGCCGACGGGAGCCAGGATTGGACCGCAGCCACTGCGAATCAACCTTTCTCAGAAGGAGATCGGATCTACACGCGCGACAACTCGCGCACCTCGATCGCGTTTAGCGGCCGCAATTTCGCGCGGCTCGATCCAAACACCTCGCTTGACTGCGTGTCGTTGGGCGATCGCCGCACTCAGCTCGCGCTGCGCGACGGCTCGGCAATGTTCGACGTCGGATACTTGCAGCCTAACGAAATATTTGAAGTGGCCACGCCCAACGGCGCGATCAACTTTGATCAGCCCGGGCTTTACAACGTCGGTTTCGATCGGAATGGCGGCGTGCTCGTCTCAGTGCTGAGCGGACTGGCGAGCGTCATAGGTCCAGGTGGCTCCAGCCGGATCAACAAGGGCGAAATGCTGACGCTGCTGAGCCAGGTGGCGTCCGAGGTTGCCTTGTCGCGTTTGAATCGACAGTACGCCGGACGTCAGGTGGACGATTATTACCGTTATCAATATCCGAATTCCTACGACGGTCGTTACAGTAACTACGACGCTTATCTTAGTGATCCTTACTATTACGATCCTTACCAGCGCAGCACGAGCTACCGGTATGTGAGTTCAAACATTCCCGGCTTCTACGACCTCGATTACTACGGTGATTGGCAGAATGTCGGCAGTTATGGCTATGCGTGGAGACCGCGGGTTGATGCCGGATGGGCTCCTTATCAGCAGGGTCAGTGGGTCACCTCTTATCCGTATGGGCCGACCTGGGTTTCCAGTGAGCCGTGGGGCTATGCGCCCTATCACTACGGACGTTGGGTCAACGTGGGTAACCAGTGGTACTGGATTCCCGATGGAGTGAACACAACGCCGGCGTATGCGCCGGCCCTCGTTGCTTTCGTTCCGCTGGATAACGCGAACCAAATCGGCTGGGTGCCGCTGGGCCCGGGCGACAATTATGCGCCTCGCTATTACGACGAAAACTGGCAGCCGCGTTATCTATCGCAGACCAGTGTATCGCCGGCGCGACTTTTCAATCTCGCCATACCCGGAGCGGTCACCGTTGTGCCGGTGGACGCCTGGGGTCGTGCTATCAATCCGCGCAGTGTCCGCACGGTTGATCAGCAGAGGTTGGTGTTGGTGAGGTCAACGCTCGATCCTTTGACGCTGACTCCGCTGAGAAACGCAGTGATCCACTCCGCCTGGGGACGCGGCAAAATCGATCTGCCGCCGGGCATCGCAAAGAAACTTAGGGACACGCCGGTTTTTGTCGGCGGCGATATCCGGGAATCACCGTTTCGCCGAGACGTTGGGAAATCGATGCGCGTGGAACGTGTCTCCGACAACGCCAGAAATCAAAAGTTCAAGGTTAAGGATGAGCGCGACGAATCGCGGGAGGCAGACAACGGCCGCAAGCAGGAAGGGGATCGCAAACAGGAAGCGGATGCCAAACGGGAACTAGACCGGCAGAGCGCCGAAGCAGCACGAACTAGCAAGGAAGCTCAGCGTCAGACGCGTCAGGTTGAGCAGCAGCAAAGAAAAAATACGCGCGCTCAGGAAAAGACAACGCGCGCTCAGGGGCCTCCTCAGGAGAAAGCCCAGCGCAAAGGTCAACCGCAAGCGCAGGGAGAACGAGTCGGCAATCCCAAGCATCAGCCACAGGGCGCGGCAAAACAGGAGCGCAAGCCGAAAGCTCCGGGCCAGCCGGACGGGCAGGGAAAAGGCGAAGGCGGCAAAGGCAAAGGCAAAAAGCCGTAAGGGAACAGTGGGCAGTGAGCAGTGAGCAGACGGCAGAGCGGGCTGTCTTGTCAGTACCACCTGCTTTTCCCTCTCCCATTGGGAGAGGGTCAGGGTGAGAGGGCGAAGCCTGGCGCGTGGGTCTTCGCGCTTCTCGCGGCCCTGTGCTTCACGCCTTAGGCGTGTGAGATAGTAGCCGGGGGTAAGTGCAACAGCACGCCACCCCGGAACCCGAACCAAAATCAATCGTGACCCAGAAGGGGTCAAAGAATCCGCGAACCTGTGC
>DATGVD010000413.1:0-7053 GCA_035300785.1 Pyrinomonadaceae bacterium
AAGGGAACGTCCGCCATCATGCGCTTCTTAATCGACGAGCGGAGCAGCTCCAAAATATTTTGCTGATGCTCTGCTTCGCTGCGCACGATCTGCGACAACGGTGGCAGGGCGTCCCAGTATTGCGTGATCCGCGCTTCACCGGCGCGATCAATTACCAGCATGTGGCCGGCGGGAAGTTTTTGAATCTGGCGAAAGAGAGTTTGCGGCGCCGGCGTCGTGAGGAAAGTCAGATAGTGATAGAGCGCTTCTTCGTTTACCTCGGGAGTGACCGCCGGATGTTCGAGGATGGCTTTGATTTCGGAAGCAAAGATGAATCGCCCATTCTGCTGATAGAAATAAAGCGGCTTCACGCCCGCGCGATCGCGCGCCAACACGAGTTGTTCGCGGTCAGCGTCCCAGAGCGCAATCGCGTAATCACCCTCGATGTCATGAACAAAATCCAGACCGCGCTCTTCGTAAAGATGCAGGATGGTTTCCGAATCGGTCCGTGATGCGTAGACGTGACCGCGCCGTTCGAGGCCCTCGCGCAAAGCAGCGTGGTTGTAGATCTCGCCGTTGAAGACGAGCCAGACACGATCGGTGCAACCCCGCATCGGCTGGTGGCCGGCTTCCGACAAATCGATGATCGACAACCGGCGAAAACCAAAACCGCCGCGCGCGTCGTCAAAGATCAACTCGCCGGCATCGTCCGGGCCGCGATGCGTCATCACGTCGCGCATGGCGGTGACCAGCGCGCGCTCGACATTCCCTTGCGCCGCTCCGTATTCCCAGACTCCGCAGATGCCGCACATTACTTATTGCCGATTGTCCGATAAACTTCGGTTTGTCGTTGATCTTACTCCCTCTCCCTTTGGGAGAGGGCCGGGGAGAGGGCTTACCCGCCTCAAGCTTCGCACGCTCCCCTAACCCCTCCCACAGGGAGGGGAAGAAACCCAGTACGAATCAACCAACTTGATCAGCTTTCCCAAGATTTGTCGGCCTGATTAATCTCAGTCGCTGAGCCTCATCTTCGCCGGCCCGAATTGGCACCAGCGCAAATTGCGCTGTTAGCGGAACCGAACCCCTCACCGTCCAGCAAGCGGAAACGGAAGCCTCTTTGGCTCCGTAATCGCGAGATGAAAAACGCGATTCCAAAACCGGTTCAGCGTTAACGCCACTGGCAGCAATCAGCAAACGCGCGCCGCTCATCTTATCGCCAACCTCGACCATTCCGTCGGTCCGCGCCTTGATTTCCAACCTGGGCGCGAAATGAAAGCGAAAACTAAAGCTGTGCGTGCCGGCGCCAGTCAGCTCGTCCTGAATCATCCAGCAGCGTTCCTTCTTGTGAAACTCAATCGTGCGTCGATGCGTCACGGGTTCCGGCAAGCGCGCGTACCCGCGATGCTCGGCAACCGCGATGTCGCATTCGGGGTCGCTTGTCCAGCTGATCACGCGCGGGCGCGCTTCATCGCCGATGACAAAGGGCGTCTGCGGGCCGGTGTTGTTCTGCTCGACGCCATCGATCTCGACGGTGGAATGATAAGCGGTCGAGCGAAACAGATGCCGCGCTTTCAGATCAGCCGTGTAAACGTATGTCCCGGGATCGACGATGAACGCAGTTCCGCAAGCAGAGACTTCGATCGAGAGAGCATCGTTGTGACCGTGAGAGCCGCGACCGTTGACTCCGGCGCCGCTCGCGTTAAAGAGCAGATACAGATCGTGGTCGCGAAGCACGTAAGTTCCGGCATCGGGAAAGGCCTGCGACTGCGCCGGCTCAGCATCCGCCAGAGACACATAGTCTCGCACGCCTTGCTCTCCCAGGATCCAAAGTAATTCTTCGGGTGCGCGCGAACCCGCAATCTTGAAATGCGGTTCCTGAAAGACTGCCGCGCCCAGTGCCAGCACGTAGGCGTGATCGTCTCCGGTCCGCCGGACGATCGGCAACAGCTGACCACTATCGGAATCGCCGATCAGCGGCGCCCGTCCGTCCGGGCGCAAGTACGCGCGGACGTAATCAACCATTGCGCGCAGCTTTTTCCAGTAACCCTCTGCGATGTCGATGCCGTTTAAGTGACAAAGCACGAACGAATACAGGAACAATTCCAGCTTCAAACGATGATAGCCGGTTGACGCTTCATAGTCCGCGCCGTCGGCGAGGACTTGCTTGTCCATTTCGTTGAGCAGCTCCCGCATACCGAATTCGCGCCACTCGCGCGCTGCTTCCAACTCAGGCAACATCACTCCGAGCCACAGCAGCCCGGTCACATCGGAAAGATAATGATTGCTGGTGGCGATGTGCGAAAACTCAAGGTTGCGCTGGATGTGCGCGCCGTGCTGATCGAACGTTGCGAGAAGTTCGAGCAGCGCCGGTTCATTCATTTGCGGCGAGCGCAGAAGGAGGGTGAAAGCAGCGAGCAGATTAATCGCGCGCAGCGCAACTTCCATCGCGCAGTTCCAGTTCACGCCGCGGGCGACAGGATTCTGCGCTCGCCAGTTCGCGAGCTGGCGAAAGAACTCAGCGCCGAATTGTTCGTCGCCAGTGAGCGCGTACGCGCGCCCCAGCGTGATGAAATGCCCAAACCGGTTCAACTCCCAAACTACGCGCGCATCGGAACCATCGCCGCGAATCAGATTGATGTCGCCGTGATAGGTAATGGGCCAGTCAAAGCCCGACAGCGGATCAAGATTCCAATCAATCTCTCCGGCGCCAAAACACTTTTCACCGAAACCAAGCAAAGGCCAGCAATGCTCGTCCCTGATCCTGTTGGCCTGCGCCAGAAGCCGCGAGGTCTCGTTCGGAAATAGGGACGCTTGGAGTTCCGCGCTCCCGGATGTTGAGCCAAAGCCGGGAAAAAACTCTGGTGTCGCGCGCGACTGAAAGTGCGCGAGCAAGTCCGACGCAGGCATTCGCGCAAATTCTTCGCCTAAACGCGCCGGCTGTTGATTGAGCGTCGTCAGTTGCTCGCGCTCGCGCCGGCGCGCGCGCAGGACGCGGGTACGCCTGATCGCTTCCAGAACGGCGGTGCGCGCACTGACATCGCCGCGTAACATGCGCTTTATTTTCGATATCGTGATCATTACTCAGACGAGAGGGTAAAGGGGAAAACGTGAAAGGGCAACGCAGGCTACCATTAAGTGGGTCCCGTTTTGACAGAGACTGCCGGGCCAAGCAGGACGATCCACGAAATCACACGAAGCGCGAGAGTGTTGGTGCAATTTCGTGTGATTTCGTGGATCGTTGTTGTTCAAGAGTGAGAAGCACGAAACCAATTTAGAACACCAGCTACCGTTAGGTCACCAATCGAGCCCTCCCTCACGGTCGGGCTACTGCCCCGCCTTCCAGCAGTGCATCCAGAATCCGGTCCGCCGTGTGTCCGTCCCACAGTGGCGGAACGCGCGGCGAGGCTTGGGTGGATTGATTTTCGAGGGCGTGAGTCGCGGCGGAGACAATCTTTGTTGGGTCCGTGCCGGTGATCGTGTTCGTTCCCATCTCGACGGTGATCGGCCGCTCGGTATTCTCGCGCAGTGTAATGCACGGGATCCCCAGCACAGTGGTTTCTTCCTGAATCCCGCCGGAGTCAGTAAACACCAAACGCGCCCCGCTGAGCAGTTGTAGAAAGTCGAGATAACCAACCGGATCGATCGCCAGCAGGCCGTTGGGCCTTTCGATCCTTTCCGTCAAGCCCAGCTCTGCGATCATCTTTCGCGTGCGCGGATGCGCGGGAAAAATGATCGGCAGGCGCGTCGCTATTTCTTCCAACGCGTCGAGGATGCGAGAGAAGGACGCCACCTCGTCAACGTTCGATGGCCGATGCAGCGTCAGCACTGCATAGTCTTTGTTTTGCAGACCCAGGTCCGCGCGCGCGTTAGATTGTTTAGCGCGCTCCAGATTGCCGAGGAGCGAATCGATCATGATGTTGCCGACCATGCGAATGCGCTCCGGCGGAATACCTTCGGCCAGCAGGTTTTGATCGGCGTCACGCGACGGCGTGAGCAGGAGATCCGCGATTTGATCGGTGAGCACGCGATTGATCTCTTCGGGCATGGTTCGATCGCGGCTGCGCAGGCCGGCTTCGACGTGCGCGACTTTGACGTCGAGCTTGGCACAGACCAGCGCGCACGCCATGGTTGAGTTGACATCGCCGACCACCACAACCCAATCCGGCTTTTCGCTAATCACCACCGGTTCGAAAGCCTGGATGACCCCCGCCGTCTGCACCGCGTGACTGGCCGAACCGACCCCAAGATCAATGTCCGGTTCGGGCATTTCCAGATCGCGAAAGAACGCCTGCGACATGGCGGCGTCGTAATGTTGCCCGGTGTGAACGAGGATGGAATGAAAGTCAGCGCGGCGCCGATTCATCGCCGCCACGAGCGGCGCTATCTTCATAAAGTTGGGCCGCGCGCCCGCGACGTTGATGATCTTGAGCATGTGTTAGAGACGAATTATCCGCGCCCGGCTTCCGCGCCGCACGTCTCCATTCAGCGCGTTGCGCGTGTCCACGACCAAAGCGGCCAGCTCGGTGACCCGGGCGTAATCAATCTGGCTGTGATTCGTGACGATCACGATGCAATCGGCTGCGTCGATTTCTTGATCGCTGAGGTCTACTGATGAGAGCGGCGCGCCGCCGCCTTCAATATGCGCATCGTCAAAGCGCACCTCGCGCACAAACGGATCGTGATAACGCACGTCGCAGCCTTTGCTCCGCAGCCGATCGATAATCGACAGCGCCGGACTCTCGCGCACGTCGTCGATGTCGCGTTTGTAAGCCACGCCGATCAGCAAAATGCGCGCGCCCTTCATCGATTTGCGATCGTCGTTCAATCCGTCCGAGACCAGCTGGACCACGTGCTCTGGCATGCGCGAGTTTACTTCCTCAGCCAAACTGATGAAGCGCGAATCGAAACCGTGCTGCCGCGCTTTCCACGAAAGATAATGCGGGTCGAGCGGAATGCAGTGACCGCCGATGCCGGGGCCCGGATAAAACGGCATGAAGCCGAAGGGTTTCGTGGCCGCCGCGCCGATCACTTCCCAGGTGTCGATGTTCAGCGCATAGCAGAGCCGCGCCATCTCGTTCGCCATGCCGATATTGACGGCGCGAAAAGTGTTCTCCAAAAGCTTTGCTGCTTCGGCGACCCGCGCCGAACTGACCGCATGGACCTCGTTCACGATCTGTGAATACAGACAGGCGGCGGCCTCAGTCGAATCATCAGTGACCCCGCCGACAACTTTCGGAATGTTGTGAGTTTGAAAATGAGGATTGCCCGGATCGACGCGCTCGGGCGAAAAAGCGAGCAGAAAGTCTTCGTCGAGTTTCAATCCCGTCTCTTGCAGCATCGGCAATAATACTTCGTCAGTCGTGCCTGGATAAGTTGTCGATTCGAGAATTACGAGCTGCCCGCGGCGCAGACGCTTTCTGATCTCTTCGGCGGCGGCGAGAATGAAAGAGACGTCCGGCTCTTTCGTTTTCCGCAGCGGCGTAGGAACGCAAATGATAACCGCGTCGCACTCTTTCAGATGATCGAAGTCAGTCGTCGCCCGCAGCCGGCCTGCGTCAACCAACTCTTTGACCAGCGACGAGGCGACGTCGCCGATGTAAGACTGGCCGGCGTTGATCTGCGAAGCCTTTCTTTCGTCAACTTCGAACCCGACGGTGTTGAATCCTTTGCCGGCAAACTCAGTCAGGAGCGGCAAACCAACGTAGCCGAGCCCAATCACGCCGACGCGCGCACGCTGGTCCTTAATCAGATTGATGATTTCGTTTTTGATCATGAAATGGTTCTTCGGTCAGTGGCTGACAAATCATAGGGCAGTAGCCCGCGCGTCAGCAAGGGCGTGGTAGTTTGGGTGGCTGGTCAGTTCAAGATTCTGAAAGGATAAGGCCAGATGTTAACTGGGAGCGCGGGCGCCCTCGCCCGCACAGCGTGCGGAGCACGCTCAATTCCCTCACAACGTTCGACAACTTCGAGAAATTGTGTTCGCGCTTCGCGCTCAATGCGGGCGAGGGCGCCCGCGCTCCCAGTGATAGGATCCAGACTCTAAACTCAAACTGAGCCCACCGCACTGAATCTTGATCGCTCCCTCGAAAGGCGTATCATGCCGCAACCAATATTTATAAACAGCGGCTGAGAGGAATCGCGTGCAGATAATCCAGAGACTCGAAGCGACGCGAGATGAGACATTAAGATGTTTTCAGCTCGGTGAGCCGGAGTTGGCGCGCCGCTATGCGCCGGACAAGTGGCCGGTCAGGTTCATCCTCCACCATCTTGCCGATGCCGAGACAGTTTTGTTCGACCGCATCCGGCGAGTCCTCAGCGAAGGTCGACCCGTGGTGTGGGCCTTCGATCAGGATGCGTGGGCGAAAGGGCTTGATTATTCCCAACTGCCGCTGGAACTCTCTCGGAACATATACGAGTTCACCCGTTCCGCAATCATTCATTACGCGCGCCTTCACTACAACCGGCATGGCCATCTCGAATTCGTGCACAGCGAAACCGGTGTCCGGACTTTAAAGGACGAATTCGACAAAGTCGCATCGCACAACCAGCATCATCTCGAACAGATAAGTTCGGCGCTGCGCCAGTAGAAACGGGGCGCTAGCCCGACCGTCAGGGAGGACTCAGTTCCTATTTCCGGTCGCGGCTTTGCCGCCTGATGTGCGGAAGGTCTATGACCTTCCGGAACGTGCTTCTATGAATCTCGGGGCTATGCCCCGAGGCGAGGCGTAGCCTCGCTGAATCAAAAACTAACTCTCACGGAAAGGCAGAGCCTTTCCGCACATCAGGCGGCCGAGCCGCGAACGCACATCGGGGCAAGAGAGCGGTCGGGCTAGTGCCCCGTCGCGAATCTTGATCACCCGCTCGAAAGGCGTATCATGCGGAAGCGCTTCGCAAATATACCACACCCTAGACGGATCAGTTAATGGCTATATTATGTTCGAGAATTTGAGCGCCATGCGCAATCCACAACGATGGCTGGAAGCTAAGCGCCAACACCTTTTCGGCAAATCGCTCACGCTCGCAACCCAAAGACTGCGAGGTTGGGAGAATCTGCTCTTTGCCTCGGTAATTCTT
>DATGVD010000414.1:0-2367 GCA_035300785.1 Pyrinomonadaceae bacterium
AAATTGTTGCCGGACCCAGGGTAAGAATATGCGTCGCGGTCCGACACTCGGCCTCGTCGGCGTCGCTGGTAACGCTGCCCCCGGCTTTGAACTTCGCGATGTGATGCTCAAGGATGCTCGAAGAGATCGGAATCATCCCGGCATAATCGCCCACGCCCGCACCCGACCCCGGTCTGATGTAAGCGAGATGTGACGCGCCATTTGCTTCGGGTCCCATTCCCAGAAAGAATATGTCGATGCCGCCCAGCGACGCCAACTTCTCCAAATACCCGCTAAGTTCGCCTTCGAGGTCTCCGGTGTCGGTGCGCATACTGGTAAAGCTCTTGACCTTTCTAAAGAAGAGGTCTCCCAGAAGTCGTTCGAAGTCGCGCACGAAACTGAAAGCGTTCGTTGCGCGCATCGGCGCGAGCGCGTCCTGCGTAAAAAGATTCAGACGGCTGAGCAGCCAATCCTTTTCGCCAGTGAGTGCCATCTGGCCAAGTTGGCGATGCAATGCCTGAGCGCCGCGACCTCCAAGCAAGACAATCACGAGATCATCTCGAGTAGCGCCTGCCGCCCCTTCAATCTCTTCGAGCATCGTTCTGCCCACAGCCTCTTCAGAGTCGAGCACCTCATAAGCAAGGTTCCGGGCTTGAAGATTCCTGAGCGACTTCCAGTTATCAGTGCCTGGCCGCAACCAGATGTTGCCGCCGACCACTCGACGCGTCTCAGCCTGTTGGATGGTAGACAATTCGCTTCCCTATTCAGTTAACCTCGAGACTGGAACCAACATCGACTTCGGGCTTAGTGGCGTTGCCGCTCCACATGTCTGGGCCATCGTTTGCGACTTCTGACTCCTGCGCCCTCTGCGCGAGCAAGAGATGATGGTGCATGGCGTCCCGCGCCTTATCCCGGTCTCGGTTGCGGATAGCGCGGTAAATCTCCCGATGCATGGCTGCGGATTCTTTCAGGTCGGTGGCATTTCTGACTGTCTTGCGCCGCACGTCGAACAAAATTGTCGCAACCATATTCATCAGCGCCGTCAGGATGCGATTGCCCGAAGCGGCGGCTACCGCCTGATGGAAAGCCATATCGTGGACGAGGAACTGTTCCGGCTCGTCGAGCGAAGCGTACATTCCGGCGATCTCTTCGGACATCGTGGCCATTTGATCGCTGGTCGCTCGCTCAGCGGCAAGTCCGGCGATCGCCATCTCCAGCGACTGTCGTGCCTCGAACATCTCCGCCGGCGTCAGTCCATGCAGGGCGGCCATCAGGCGGAGTGGATTGCTGTCAAGCGCCGGCGACTCGTCGGCCTGAACGACGAAAGTTCCTGCTCCCTGCCGTGACTGCAACACGCCCACCGCGGCGAGCGAGCGAATTCCGGCGCGCAGGGTGGGACGGCTGACCCCAAAAAGCTTGGCGAGATCGCGTTCCGGCGGCAGGCGATCGCCGGCCCGCAACTCGCGGCGATGGATCATGTCACGCAGCTTCTCGATCACCCATTCCGAAGTCGCCTCGTGCCCCTCGGGATCAATCGCTTCAAAAATCTTCGATTTCGTTCTAGCCATAGTTCTGCTCGTCTAACTCCTCTGCTACCTGGATATTCCTTCTACTTAACGACTGCGTCCGGCCGGCCGTCCCCAACATTCCTTCGTCCGATTTCGGTGACCAGCTTTCCGTTAATGCGTACGTTCCGCAATTCCAGGCCCTGGACGTTCTTCACGATATTGCCGCTCGCGACGTTGTCGAACGTGCAGTCCTCCAGCCGCACATTGTAGATCGGCGCTTGCTTGAAGCCCTGCAGGTCGAGCGCGCGCGGACTCTTGCCGCTCAGCAGATTGCTGACGACAACGTTGCGAACAACCGGCGTGAATGGCCCTTTTTCGCCCTCTTCATAATTGAAGTCGATCGTCAGCACGGCGTCAGACACCTGACCAACTTCGATCTTTCGGAAATAGAAGTTTTCGAGCCGGCCGCCGCGCAGCGCGTTGTTCTTGAAGCGCAGCGCGATGTTCAAATTAGCGCTGTCCAGTCTGCAACTTTCCGCGAATACATTCCGCACGCCACCGGAGATTTCGCTCCCGACGGTGATCCCGCCGTGTCCATCTTTCATGCGGCATCCGCGAATGACGATGTTTTCGGAGGGCACGGCCACGCGCCGTCCATCATTGTTTCGTCCGGCTTTGATTGCGATGCAGTCGTCACCCGTGGCGAACACGCAGTTTTCGATCAGCACGTCGCGACACGACTCGGGATCGCAGCCGTCCGTGTTCGGGCCAGTCTGCCCGGTTGCGTTTGCTTCCCGTTCGATGTTTACACCGCGCACGGTCACGTTGTTGCAAAGTACTGGATGAATCTGCCACATCGGCGAGTTCCTGAGTGTGACGC
>DATGVD010000415.1:0-4271 GCA_035300785.1 Pyrinomonadaceae bacterium
GACCGCGGAAAATGTGGCGCCGGCAGTGCTGGGTTACTTTGCTTCGCGGCCCGACCTCGGCCAGGAAATTCATGAAGCCGTGGCCGGCACCAACAAAACGCCGGACGAAGCCATCGCTTTGTTGGCTCGCTCCACCTCGGACGGCTCGCTCCTGGAGCTCATCACGCTAAACCAGCAGCGTCTGATCCGCGCTCCCGCAATTATCGACGCCATTCTGCTCAATCCGGCGCGCACGGCTGAAGCCGAACGCCACGCCAAAGAAACGCGGCGTGAGTTCTTTGAAAAGGAACGTGGTGCGCGCCAGATTGCGGAGGAACTGCGGGCCCGTGGCAACAGCGCCGCAGCCGAATTCTTTGAGAGCGCCGAGTTGAGGGCGGTGTCCGGCGCGATGTCGGCTGACGATGCGTGGGTGATCGCACAGCACATCGAGGTTTCAGACGTTGACGTTGACGATTCGTGGCTGGCCCGCGAACTCATCGAAGGGATGCTGGTTGAAACTCCCGAACAGGCGGCGGCCAATGTGCAGGCCGTTATCAACGCTGAGCGTTTGGAAGGCGATGCTTCGCCAGAACGCATCTCGCTGATTCGGCGCATCATGTTTATGAACGTCAAGGATCGGGTAAAGCTGGGCATGAAGGGCGACCGCGAGGCCCGTGGCATTCTGGTTCGCGATTCGAACAAGATCGTGGCCTGCGCCGTGATACACAATCCGCGCACCACTGAGCACGAAATCGAAAACATTGCCGGCATGCGCACGGTCGCGGATGAAGTGCTGCGGCTGATCGGCATGAACCGGGCCTGGGCTCGTTCGTATCCGATCATTCACAACCTGGTGCGCAATCCGCGCTGCCCGATGGCCACCGCGATTCACATTCTCCCGCGCATTCGCTCGAAGGACCTGAAAGTGATCTCGATGAGTCGCAATGTCTCTGAAGCCGTCCGGCGGCAGGCTTATCGACTATCTGAAATGAGAGGTCCGGCGGGCTAGGAGCAGGCGCGGCTCGTTCGCGAACTTCAAATTATTGCTTGACGCGATCGTCAGACGCGTGTAGCTTGGGGCTGGCAAGGACGGTCAGGTGTTTGAAAAAAGTAAGTCTTCAAAGGCGGAGCGGGGTTACGGAAGAGCGCGTGCGGCAGCTTGTTTATTTTTTCGAGCCGCAGATTTTATCTCGCCCGGTCAAAACAAGCACCACCTTTGAATTACGGGATCGGCCATAAGCGACGATTCTCAAGTCTGTGCCAGCCACCCCTGTGATACCCGACCCTACCCCGGAAGTTTCGCCCCGCGCGTTCGCAAGAAAGCGCGGGGCGCATCTCTGTCTAGGTTTCAAGTTTAAGGTTTCAAGTTTCAAGTTCCTGCTTAACCTGAAACGTTAAACTTGAAACCTGAAACTCCGATTACATCGCCAACCCGCCATCAACCTGAATTACCTGGCCGGTGATGTAACGCGCGTCGTTTGAAAGCAGGAAGCACGCGATGCGGGCGACCTCATCGGTCTCAGCAAAGCGACCCAGCGGAATCTGTTCCAACAGTTTCGCGCGATAGCCTTCGTCGAGCGCTGTCGACATGTCGGTTGCCACCAGGCCGAGCGCGAGCGCGTTAACGGTAACTTTGCGGCTGGCAACTTCGCGCGCCAAAGATTTGGTCAAGCCGATCATTCCCGCCTTGGACGCCGAGTAATTCGATTGCCCCGCCATGCCCACCACCCCGCTGATCGAAGTAATATTCAGAATCGACCCGCCGTCTTCCTGCCGCAACATCACCCGCAACGCGGCCTTTGAGAAATTCCACGCGCCCTTCAGATTCGTGTCGATGACCGCGTCCCAGTCTTCCTCTTTCATGCGCAGAATCAAGGTGTCGCGCACGATGCCGGCGTTATTCACCAGAAAATCAATCCGCCCGAAAGCATCTTTGACCTGCTTGACCATCTCGGCGGCGGCCGCTGTATCAGCGACATCAACTTGCGACGCCAGCGCGCGTACTCCGAGGGGTTCGATCTCAGCTTTCAAGGTGCCGGCGGCCTCGGCGCTCTTCGCATAGTTGAATGCGATATCCGCGCCGCTGCGCGCGAGTTCCAGCGCGATTGCGCGTCCGATGCCGCGGGTGGCGCCGGTGACGATTGCGGTGCGTCCAGCAAAAGCCTTTTCTGCTTCAGTCAACAGTCATTCACCCCTAATCAATTCATACAAATTCAAAGCTTGACTGGGACGAACTATATCAGAGCTTTGATCTGCCACGGAAGCGATGACGCTTACGGGGAGCCTCTTCGTTTTGCTCCAGTGTCTTGCTTCGAATCAAGCAAGAACGATCCACGAAACCACACTAAATCGCGCTAACAACTGTTTGGGGTGACTTCGTTGATCGGTTTCCCCCCGCAAGCCGATCTCTCAAAATCCGAGAAATCACGATCCTAAGTCATCCACGCCCACGTTTGCCCACGACGTGCTTTTATTGTAAGTATTCCAAAGCTACGCAGTTTCGGTAGTGTTCGCCTCATCGTTTTGTTTATTTCCGTTATGAGCAGGGAGGGCATGTGAAGCTAATCATTCTCGGCGCAGGTTATGCCACACGCCTTTACCCGCTCACGCTCAACCAGCCCAAGCCTCTGCTCGCGGTAGCGGGAAAGCCGATGATTGAACACGTGCTGGATAACCTGAAGGCGATAACTGACATCGATCACATCTACATCGTCACAAACGCCAGGTTCGCCGAAAATTTCCAACGTTGGCGGGATGAATACCAAACCTCGCATGCGGGTGCGCCAGTTACGATCATCAACGATCGGTCCACAGATGACTCGAACAAGCTGGGCGCCATTGGCGACATGAATCTGGTGCTGACTGAGGCGCAGGTCGACGATGACATCATTGTCGTGGCAGGTGATAATCTCTTCAGTAACCGCCTCGAGAATTTTGGCGAGTTCTGCCGCGCGGGTGACGCTCCGGTCCTGGGTGTGTACGACGTCGGTAACCTCGATGAGATCAAGAAGTATAACGCCATCGAGATTGACGATGCTGATCGGATCACTTTCTTTGAAGAAAAGCCGGCGCACCCCAAAAGTACGTTGACTGGCATCGCTTTGTACTACTATCCGAAGTGGACACTGCCGCTGATTCGGCAGTATCTCGCCGAAGGCAACCACGCCGATCAGCCGGGGTTGCTCGTGCAGTGGCTCTACCGGCGCACGCCTTTCTTTGTCTGGCGCGTGCCAGGGGTTTGGTATGACGTGGGCTCGAAAGAAACGTTGGAGGAGGCGAACCGAATCTTTGCTCACCCGACCCTTGCCGACCGAAAAGGATAATCAATGCTCGATCTCAACTACGTGCGGGAAAACCTTGAAAGCGTGCGCGCCGCGCTCGAGAAGCGCAGCCTGCCTGCCACAGCTCTGAATGATTTCACCCGGGCCGACGCAGAACGCCGGCAAGTGATCGCCGAATCGGATCAACTTAACGCTGAGCGGAACACGGCCAGCCGCGAGATTGGCGCGCTGATGAAAGACGGCCAGCGCGCAGAGGCCGACACTCGGCGCAAAGCAGTAAATGAGTTGAAAGATCGCATCGCCGAACTGGATCAGAAACGCGAACAGGCCGAAGCGCGCATCCACGAACTGCTGTCGACTCTGCCGAACATCCCTCACGAAAGCGTGCCTGTCGGCAAAGACGAATCAGCGAACGTAGAGGTTCGTCGCTGGGGCACAAAGCCCGAATTTGATTTCGCCCCAAAGGATCACGTCGATCTGGGAACGGCGCTGGGCATTCTGGATCTCGAACGCGCGACCAAGATCGCCGGCGCGCGCTTCGCGATCCTCAACGGCGCCGGCGCGCGTCTGGAACGCGCGCTGATCGATTTCATGCTCGACCTGCACACCAGCGAACATGGTTACCGGGAGACTTTGCCGCCGTTCATCGTCAATCGCGACTCGCTATTCGGGACGGGGCAGCTTCCGAAATTTGCAGAGGAGCTTTTCAAGCTCGAAGACGAACGCGGGCTCTATCTGGTGCCCACCGCCGAGGTCCCGGTGACTAACTATCATCGCGAAGAAATTCTCGAAGCGTCACAGTTGCCGATGAAGTGGGTCGCTTATACGCCCTGCTTTCGTTCCGAAGCCGGCAGTTACGGCAAGGACACGCGCGGCGTGATCCGCCAGCATCAATTCGAGAAGGTCGAGCTGGTCAAATATTCTTTGCCGGAGAATTCTTACGACGAACTCGAGTCGCTGACGCGTAACGCCGAAACCGTTTTGCAGCGGCTCGGGATTCATTATCGGGTC
>DATGVD010000416.1:0-2643 GCA_035300785.1 Pyrinomonadaceae bacterium
CGCTTTTCCAGCAACGCAGTCAGCCGTTCGTAGAAATCAACGCGTGAACTCTCAGCCGCAGTTCCGAATCCCCAAACCTTCAGGCCCCGGCGCCAGCCCTGACGACGGATACGCAGCCCGAGCGCGACGATCATGACTCCACAGCCGAGCGCGAGCAGACTGAAGAGCAGTGGACGAATCGCGGACGGCCAAACTCGGCCCGCCTGATCGAACTTTACCGCGGCTTCGCGGCGCAGATCGAAAAGGCGTCTTTGCCACGACGCCGCCAGCGAACGCTGCTCCTGCTTGTCGTAACCAATCACGTACTGAAACCACATCAGATCCAGCGCTTCGCTGTACTTGCTCAATTGCGCGGCGAGGCCGGTGCGGACTTTGGGCGTGCGGCCGGCGGGCGGCGTTGGGTCGAACGTTACCCAGGAATTCGTTTCGGGAAAGTAAACTTCGACCCAGGAATGCGCGTCGCTCTGCCGCACGGTGAACGCATCGGCCGCTTCGTTGAATTGCCCGGGCAGAAAGCCATTGACGACCCGCGTGGCGACGCCCTGGGTGCGCAACATCACCGCCATCGCGGTCGAGAAGTATTCGCAGTGACCTTCCTTAACATTGAAGAGAAAATCCGCGAGCGGATCGGGGCCACCGGCCTTCAAATCAAGCGTGTAGCCGTAATTTTCGCGCAGGTAGGATTCAACCGCGCGGGCTGCGTCATAGCCGTTGCGCGCGCCAGACCGCGCGATCAACTCCCTGGTTGTGGCCCTGATGCGTGAATCGAGATTGTCCGGCAGCGCGAGGTAGCGGGCCGCAGAAACGTGATAGCTTAGATGGTCTGCCTGCAACACGCTCGGATCCGGCGTGACGGTATCGGAATAGACTTTGTAAACCGCGCGCTCCTGATCGTGCGGCCGGCTTTGGATCGAGCCTTCCGCATCGACGCGCACAAACGGCAGCCGCCCCTGCAACGCCACGATGCGCGGCAGACCAAAAAGCACGGGCGTGTCCAGCGGCTCAACGAAGAATGTTTGCGCCGTCAGCCGTCGCAAGTCTTCGGTCGTGCCAACCTGAAACAATCCGCTGTCGCTTTCCTTCTTTTCAAACCGCTGCGCCGCCGGCGACTTGACCCACTCGCGACCGTGGAACTCATCGAGGGCCACGCCCCGCCAGCGCAAATCCCTGCTCAGCCGCGCGCCATTCGCTTCGATGCGCACGTGCATGACGATCTCATCGCTGCTCTTCAAGCGCCCGATCTCTCCGAGCCTGACTCTGTCGGAAAAACCGATGGACATTCCGGCGAGACCATTACCGCTGCTCACGAGCGCGTTAGCCCGCGTGCGCGGCGCAATTAGAAAGAACGGGAGCGCGAGCACGACGATGAAGAGCAGGAGTCCGATTGAGACGAAAGGGAGACGCCGCGTCTCGTGATATCTGCGGCGCCAGCGTTGCATTGAAAGTTTGCGGAAGATAGTTGAATCAGGCGCAATGAGGATGCGCGTCTGCGCCGCTGGTACTTTCCGTCGCGCCTTCTGAATTTCGAACGCCACGACGGTGGATAAAGCGCAAAGCAGATAAACCGCCAGGGTCAACAGAAAAACCGGTTTTGTACTCAAGCCGGCAGCCAGCAGGACCACGAAAAACGAAATCAGATAAAGAAAGAACCAATCGCGATCGGCTTTGCGTTGCAGCAGCTTTACCGCCGAGAGAAACAGAATCAGATGGCCGAGCACCGTGACTTCGACCCCGGCGCGTTGTCCGTTTTCCAAAAACTCGATATCGAGATACGGCACAAGTATGCGCCAGTCGAAATAGAACAGAGGCAGCGATATCAGAATCACCGCCAGAGCGACTCGCTCAGACAACTGCCAACGCGTGCCTTCGAGCTTCCACGCAGCGATCGCTATGAGCGCAAACGCGATGGCCAGCCCCGCGCCTACGCCGTGCGCGACAAACAGCGCGAGCGCCGCGGCTGCGACGGTCGCGTAGGAAGTCAGGCGGAAGTAGGTGGTGAACAACATTAGCCAGCGACCAGTTTAACCCGAAGAGACTCCCCGCCCGAAATTGCCTCTGATTGGCAGATCGATGGCCGAGTCGCAGTGATATACTCTGGAACAAAGCGAGTGTCAGAACCGCGAGCGGTAGCGACCGGATCGGCCATACAACTCGGTCGAAGGGTCAGAACCGCGAGTGGTAGCGACCCGGTTCATTTATTCAACTCCCGATGAAGAGAGATTACCTCGATTTCCAAGATCGCACTTCGCCAGTTGGGTACCTGATTACATTTCGCTGCTACGGCACTTGGCTTCATGGCGACGAACGTGGTTCCGTCGATCGACACCATCGCGCCCACGGTACTCCCGGATTGCAACCGAGTGCACTCAGGACGACAACATGATCGGGACTTACTTAGACAGCCTCCGGT
Organism: Pyrinomonadaceae bacterium; assembly: GCA_035300785.1. Classification (GTDB taxonomy): domain Bacteria; phylum Acidobacteriota; class Blastocatellia; order Pyrinomonadales; family Pyrinomonadaceae; genus UBA11740. The sequence goes on from DATGVD010000416.1 coordinate 2,411, forward strand.
GAGGCTCAACTCACCGCAACGAACGACAGTCGAATCGGCGATTCGTGAAACCTGTACGATACGAAATTGGCAGTTGTGGACGGTGAACGTTCGCACGAACCATGTTCACGCTGTCGTGTCTTCGACGAAGAAACCTGAGGCAGTTCTAAGCGCGCTAAAGGCAAATGCGACTCGTGCAATGAGAGAAGCAGAACTTTGGACAAGCGAACTAAGCCCCCGGGAGTTTCGTGGAA
>DATGVD010000417.1:0-9437 GCA_035300785.1 Pyrinomonadaceae bacterium
GTACCACCCGCGTCAGCGGGTGGGTCAAACACTCAACGCGCGAGTTGACCGCTAGACCCACCCGCTTACGCAGGTGGTACTGACCTCACTGCGAGGCGAAACACACGCAATGAGCAACGGCATACTAGTCTTCATCGAACACAAAGCCGGCGAGCTGAATAAGACTTCGCTCGAGGCGATTGTGGCGGCGCAAAACCTCGCCGGCGACACTGGCCAGAAAGCCACGGCCGTCGTGTTGGGTTCAGGCGCGCAGACGCTGGCGCAGGAAATTGCCGCTTACGATCTGGATAAGGTCATCCTGGCCGATCATGCTCACCTGGTCGAATACACGCCGGACGCTTATGCTGCGGCGATGGAACAGGTTGTGCGAGCGGCTGACCCGCAATACGTCATCATGTCGCACACATATCTGGTGCGCGACTTTGCGCCGAAAGTAGCCGCGCGTTTTAGGAAAGGATTGATCGGCGATTGCATTCGTATGAACGTTGACGGGGGCAAGGCGACCTTCACGCGCCGCATTTTTCTCGGCAAGCTGGATGCGGATGTCGTCGCGGACGGCGCGGCCCCGACGTTTGTGACATTCCAGTCGGGTGCTTTCCGCGGCGATCAGGCACGGAAGGGAAGCGGCGCGCAGGTCGAAACGATGAACGTCGACCCGGGCGAGATTCGCATGAAACCCGAAGCCGCGTTTCAGGAAGCAAAGCAGGCAGTCGATCTAACGAAGGCGAATATCATCGTCGCCATCGGGCGCGGCATCAAGAGTAAGGACAACATCCCGCTCGCCGAAAAGCTCGCCGAAGTTCTCGGCGCTGATTTGGCTGCATCCCGTCCGATTTGCGACGCTGAATGGCTGCCAATAGATCGTCAAATCGGGTCCTCAGGCCAGACCGTCGCGCCGAAACTCTACATGGCCATCGGCATCTCCGGAGCAATTCAGCATCTGGTCGGCATGAAGAACTCGCGGACGATTGTTGCTATCAACAAAGATCCGGAAGCTCCCATCTTCGACGTTGCCGATTACGGAATCGTGGGCGATCTGTTCGAAGTTCTCCCTGTGCTTACTGAGGAGATCCGCAAACTCAAAGCCTGACTCCTTCGTGACGGGTAGTGAGTAGTTTAGAGTTCAAGCTTTAGCTTGCGCCTGAAATCAGCAACCTAAAGGTTGAACTCTGAACCCAAATATAGGTGACTGCTCCCTTCCCGCTCTCTTCGTGACAAGCCTGCCCTGCTGCGATAGAATTCGCGCACAACTTCCCGGCGTATTGCTTAATAGACTCTTGAAGGAGATTCGTCGTGCGTAATTTCAAAGTCTTGTGCCTGTGTCTTGCCATTCTTGCATTGCTGCTCTGCTTGATCGTCGTTGGTAATCACACCGAGCGCGTCAATGCAGAGGGCGACGCGGCCGCGGTTTCCGACTCGACCAGCTTGCCGGCCGGCGACAGCCACGGCTTTGATATCGCGAATATGGATCGCAGCGCCGCGGCCTGCCAGAACTTTTTCCAGTACGCGAACGGCGGCTGGACTAAGAGCAACCCGGTGCCGGCCGCGTATTCGCGGTGGGGGCGGTTCGACGAATTGTCTGAAAAGAACCGCGACGTGGTGCACCAGATTTTGGAAGACGCGGCCAGGAACACCAGCGCGGCCAAAGGCAGCAACGAACAGAAGGTTTCGGACTACTATGCGGCGTGCATGGACGAAGCGCGGGTGGAAGCTGATGGCTTGAAGCCTATTCAGGCAGAATTCGATCGCATCAGCAAGATCAAAGATCAGCAGACACTCCAGGCCGAGGTTGCGCACTTGCACGGCATCGGGGTGCCGGTGCTGTTTCGGTTCGGATCGGGACAGGATTTCAAAGATGCGACGCAGGTGATCGGCCAGTTGAGCCAGGGCGGATTGAGCCTGCCGGATCGCGATTACTATGTGAATCCGGACGAGAAATCGAAGACCATTCGCGCTAAGTACGTCGCGCACGTAGCGAAAATGTTTCAACTCCTCGGCGACGACGCGGCGGCGGCGGGGAATGAAGCGAACGCGGTGATGTCGATCGAGACGAAGCTGGCCGAAAGCTCAATGAAACGTGAAGACCTGCGGGTGCCGGAAGCGCGCTATCACAAAATGAAGGTCGCCGACCTGAAAGCTCTGGCGCCGGATTTTGGGTGGGACTCGTACTTCAAAAGCGTCGGAGTCAGTCTCGCCGACTTGAACGTAGGGATGCCGGATTTTGCGAAAGCAGAGAGCAATCTGTTGACGGCAACTTCAATCGACGATTGGAAGACGTACCTGCGTTGGCACCTGGTAAACGCACGGGCCGCGGCGCTGCCAAAAGCGTTTGTCGAGGAAGATTTCGATTTCAGGGGCAAAACGCTAACGGGCGCGCAGGAACTACAGCCGCGCTGGAAGCGCTGTGTGCAATCAAGCGACCAGGCGCTGGGCGAAGCGATCGGGCCGATGTACGTGCGCAAGCAGTTCCCACCTGAAGCGAAAGCGCGCGCCGTAGCTATGGTGCAGAACCTGATCGCGGCCCTGCACGACGATCTGCAAACGCTTTCATGGATGAGCGAAACCACGCGCCAGCGCGCCACGGCCAAGCTCGAAGCTTTCATGCGCAAGATTGGATATCCGGACAAGTGGCGCGACTATTCGAGCCTCAAGATCGGTCGGCAGTCCTACGCCGGCAACATCGATCGGCTCAGCAACTTCGAAGTGCGTCGTCAGTGGGCTAAGATCGCCCGGCCGGTCGATCGCACGGAATGGAACATGACGCCACCAACCGTGAACGCTTACTACAATCCTTCGATGAATGAGATCGTTTTCCCGGCGGGCATCCTGCAATGGCCATTCTTTGATCCACAGGCTGACGACGCGATCAATTACGGTGGCATCGGCGTGGTGATTGGCCATGAGATGACGCACGGCTTTGATGATAGCGGCGCGAAATTCGATCCGCAGGGGAACTTGAAGAACTGGTGGACCGATGACGATCTGCAGAAGTTCAAAGCGCGCGCGCAGTGCATCATCGATCAGTTCGACAGATACGAAGTGCAGCCGGGCTTGCATGAAAAAGGTAAGCTGGTGACTGGCGAGAGCATCGCCGATCTTGGCGGGCTGGCGATTGCTTACGCGGCGTTTCAGAAATCGATGCAGGGAAAGCCGCGCCCGCCGGACATTGACGGCTTCTCGCCTGAGCAGCGTTTCTTTCTCGGCTATGCCCAAATCTGGGCGCAGAACGTGCGGCCGGAAATGGAGCGGCAGCTGGTGGTCACAGACTCGCATCCGCTGGGTCGTTTCCGCGTGAACGGGCCGCTGTCGAACATGCCTTTGTTTGCGCAGGCTTTCCAGTGCAAGGACGGCGACGCGATGGTCCGGCCGCCGGACAAGCGCTGCCAGATTTGGTAAGCGTCAGTCATGCGTCGCTCGGAGCGCGGCAATAAGTCCAGGGCGGCTGCATGGTGAATCCGTGCGCCGCCTTTGTAGTCAGTGGCCTTGCCCAAAAAGTTGTATAGCAGGAAGAGACAAACTAATACTGGGAGCGCGGGCGCCCTCGCCCGCATAGCGCGCGCAGCACGCTCAATCTCAAACTTCTCGACGCCGTAGCTGTTTTCGCGCTTCGCGCTCATAGCGGGCGAGGGCACCCGCGTTCCCAGTACTGACCGGCTCGTTCCAGATTGGATCGACTTTTTGGGCAAAACCGTAATCAGTCGATTCAACCTCAATCAAAGGTCCGAAATGCCATGACGAACAAAAACTTCAATTCGCTATCGCGGCAACTACTGCCGGTGCTCGTGTTAGTTTCCTTGATTGCCTCCTGCGGCTCAGCCGTTGCCCAACAGTTCAAGCCGGATCTGTTCAAGTCCCTCCATTGGCGCAGCATCGGACCTTTCCGCGGTGGCCGAACTCGCGCCGTCGCGGGCGTCCCTTCACAACCGAGCGTGTTCTATATCGCGCAAGTCAATGGCGGCGTTTGGAAGACGGACGACTATGGCCGCACATGGACGCCCATCTTTGACGATCAGCCGACGGGCTCAGTCGGATGCATCGCGGTGGCGCCTTCTGATCCGAACATCGTGTACGTGGGCAGCGGCGAAGGGTTGCAGCGGCCGGACCTTTCGGTGGGCGATGGGATTTACAAATCGACGAATGCGGGAAAGACGTGGACGCACCTGGGTTTGCGCGATGGTCAACAGATTCCGCAAATCGCCGTGGATCCGCGCGACCCGAATCGCATTCTGGTCGCGGTGGCCGGCCACCCTTACGGTCCGAACGAAGAGCGCGGCATCTTTCGCTCGACCGATGGCGGGAAAACTTTCGAAAAAGTTCTTTACAAGGATGACAACATCGGCGGCGCCGACGTGCTAATCGATCCTACGAACCCGGACGTCGCATATGCCTCGCTGTGGGAAGCGCGCCAGGGCCCATGGGAGAACGGCGCGTGGAATGGAACCGGTGGCGGAATATTCAAGTCGAACGATGGCGGCAAGACCTGGCAGCAGTTGAAGGGCGGGCTTCCCGAAGGAATCGTCCAGGCTAACCTGGCCATCTCGCCGAGTTCACCCAATCGTCTTCTTGCTTCAGTCGCAACTCCTACGGGAGTGAATCTATATCGCTCAGACAACGCCGGCGCTGCCTGGACCATCGCGACCACGGACCCCAGGCCCGCGGGCCGGATTGGCGGCGGCGATCTTTGCGTGGCGCGATTCGATCCGAAGAATCCCGACGTGGTCATTGTTGCGAGCACCGTCTCTTGGAAATCGACGGATGGCGGCAAGACCTGGACGGCCTTTCGGGGCGCGCCCGGCGGTGATGACTATCAGAACGTCTGGATTAGTCCGAGCAATTCTGAAGTGATCATGCTGGGCAGCGACCAGGGCGCGATCATCACCGTTAACGGCGGCAAGTCGTGGAGCAGTTGGTACAACCAGCCGACGGCCCAGCTTTATCACGTCGGCGCCGACAATGCATTTCCGTATCGACTGTGCAGCGGCCAGCAGGAGAGCGGCTCGGCGTGTGTTTCCAGTCGCGGCAACGATGGCGAAATCACTTTCCGTGAATGGCATCCGGTCAGCGCTGAAGAGTATGGTTACGTAACTCCCGATCCGCTCGATCCGGACATCGTTTACGGCGGCAAGCTGACTCGTTACGACCGTCGCACGGCGCAAGTGCAGAATATTATGCCGAAGCCTTTCCGCTCGGCTGATTTTCGCGTGGTGCGGACGCAACCGGTGATCTTCTCGCCAGTCGATCCGCATGTGCTTTACTTTTCTACCAACACGCTTTGGAAAACGAAAGACGGCGGGCAAAACTGGGATCAGATTAGTCCCGACCTGACGCGCAAAACCTTCGAAGTCCCGCAGAGCGTCGGCAAGTTCCGCTCGCAACCGACCGCCCAACCGACCCAGCGTGGCGTGATCTATGCGGTCGCGCCGTCGCCGTTGGATATCAACCTCATCTGGGCCGGCACTGACGACGGTCTGATTCATCGCACCACCGATGGCGGCGCGCATTGGAGCGAAGTAACGCCAAAACAACTGAAGCCGTGGCAGAAGATTTCGATCCTCGAAGCCAGTCACTTCGACAAGAACACGGCTTACGCGGCGGTCAACACGCTCAGGCTCGACGACCTGCGGCCACACATTTATCGAACCCGCGACGCGGGCGCGACGTGGACTGAGGTTACCAACGGCATTCCGGCAAACGAGAACACTGACGTTGTGCGCGAGGATCCGGAAAGAAAAGGCTTGCTGTTCGCCGGCACAGAGCGCGCCGTCTACGTCTCGTTTGATGATGGCGATCATTGGCAGTCTCTGCGGCTCAACATGGGCGCCAGCTCGGTTCGGGATCTGATCATCAAGGGCGACGATCTTTGCGCGGCGACTCACGGGCGTGGTTTCTGGATTCTCGATAACATCACACCGTTGCGACAACTCCAGGCATCGATCGCTGCCGCGCCCGCTTTGCTCTTCCGGCCGCAAACTGCTTTGCGCGTTCGTTGGAACACCAACAGCGACACGCCGATTCCGCCCGATGAAGCCGCCGGCGAAAATCCGCCGGATGGCGCGATGATTGATTACTACATCGGTGCGCGCACGTCGGGACCAGTGACGGTCGAGATCAACGACGACGCCGGCGCGCTTGTGCGTCGTTATGCAAGCGCAGATCCGATGCCGACTCCCGATCCGATGCTCGCAATACCGCCTTATTGGGTCAGGCCGCCGCAGAGGCTGGCAAGCGAACCGGGCGTGCATCGCTTTCTTTGGGACATGCGTTACGCGCCAGTACCCGGCGTCCAGCCGAATTACCCGATCGCCGCCGTCTATCGCAACACCGCGCCGGCAGCTACTTCGCCGTGGGCTATGCCCGGCAATTACACCGTCGTGCTCACCGTAAATGGAAAGAAATATTCGCAGCCAATGGTGGTGCGGATGGATCCGCGGCTCAAGACTCCGACAGCTGACCTGGCCGAGCAATTCAGATTATCGAAGCAGCTTTACGATCAATGGCTGGCGCTCGCCTCAATTACCGAAAACGTCAGGGTCATCAGAGCGCGATTGACTGATCTGCGTCGGCGCGCACCGGACGGCGAGCTGAAAACGAACCTCGACGCCCTGAGTGAGAAGCTTCAGGCGTTGGCCGGCGGCGGAGGTGGCGGGGCCGGGCCTGGCGGCGGGCAGGGCGGCGCAGCCGGGAGATTGACGGTAGCGTCCGCAACGACAAGAGTTAGAACGCTGTTCAATCTTGTCGAAGAGATCGATGCGGCCCCGACGCCGCAGGCCGCGGCGGCGGCAACCGATGTCCTGAAGGATTCGCGCTCGCTTCAGGACAGTTGGCAAGCAATCACCACGAAAGACTTTCCCGCGCTCAACAAACTGCTGCGCGCCGGTGGTCTGCCGGCGATCGACGCGGCACCAGCGAACCCATCAACCAGGTAACGTCGAAAGCCTATGCTTGACGAGGATCTCATTTCTTTCGAGCCATCGCCGCGGGCCGTAGCCAGCTCGAATCAACCAATGCCGATAATTATCGGCGCCCCAAGATCCGGCACGACTTTACTTAGGTTCATGCTGGATTCCCATCCGGAGCTGGCTATCCCACCAGAGACCGGCTTTCTTTCTCTCGGGCCTCAGTTCAGCAGTCGGGGCGCTGCCCTTCGCGAAGAATTTTTCCTTGCGGTCACCAGCTTTCCACCTGACGCTCCCGGTTGGAGTGATTTCCAAATATCGAAAGACCTCTTCTGGCGGGAGTTACTGGACCTCGACCCTTTCACAGTCTCCGGAGGTTACCGGACGTTTTATCGACTATATGCTTCACGCTTCGGTAAGCAGCGTTGGGGAGACAAGACACCCGGTTACTGCTATTACATGGGATCCATCGAAGCGATTTTGCCCGAGGCGCATTTTATTCACATAATCCGCGACGGTCGTGATGCATCCCTGTCTCTACGCCGGATGTGGTTCTCTCCCGGGTGGGGAATCGAGACTCAGGCCGCGTATTGGTCTGATTTCGTTTTGACCGCTCGTCGTCAGGCGGCCCAATGCGGCCACTACATGGAAGTTCGTTATGAAGAGTTAATCTGGAAAACGCGAGAGACGCTGGTGCAGATCTGTGAATTTCTGGACCTTGTTTACGACGATGCGATGCTGAGCTATTACGAGCGATCACCTAAGCGCCTGCAGGAACACCGGGGCCGATCCGGGTCTGACGGTGGCGTGGTCTTGACTCAGGAGCAGCGATACTGTCAGCAGCAGAGTACAACCGAGCCCCCGGATCCAAACCGCGTCTTTGGTTGGAGGCTCGCAATGAGCATTGGAGAACAAAGACGGTTCGAAGCTGTAGCTGGCGATTTGTTGAGAGAGTTAGGTTATGAAACCGGGCGACTTTAGACTTCACTAACGCCCTGGTGTCGAGTTATCTGCGAAGCGACGTCAGGAGAAGAGCATGCCGTTTGTTTTTTCCGATCGCCGGGCCGCCCTGATGATTGCGCATCCCGGGCATGAACTGCGCGTTTATGATTGGCTAAGTCGGGCTCACCCAAGCGTCTTTGTTCTTACCGATGGGTCGAGCCATTGCCGCCGGCCAAGACTTCACCGAACCACGAGCATTCTGAATTCACTCGGCGCGCAACCGGCCTCGATCTATGGTCGGATTACGGACGCTGAGATCTATTCGGCAATACTGGATCGGAATTGTGATCTCTTTGTCGAAACCGCGCGGGAACTGGCTGAAGCGCTGGTGCGCGATCAGATCGAATACGTTGTGGGAGATGCGATCGAAGGCTATAACCCGGCCCATGACGTCTGCCGCTTGATAATAAATGCCGCCGTTAAGAGAGCATCCCAGATGGGCCATCGCGTTGAGAATTTTGACGTTCTGCTGGCCGGCAACGCCGCGAATTATCCGGCGGAGACCCGCACGGACGCGATCTCGATCGAGGTTGATGACAAAATGCTGTCGCAGAAACTGCAGGCCGCGCGCGATTATTCGGAGTTGGCGGTTGATGTCCACAGGATACTCGATGAAGAAGGAATCGATTCTCTGCGGACCGAATGCCTGCGCCGGGTGACGGAAGACTCTGGCGACGGACAATTCAAGGAACCTCCGTACTATGAGATCTACGGCGAGCGACAAGTTGCCGCCGGTTATTATCAACAGGTGATTCGCTATCGCGAGCACGTCCTTCCCATTGCCCGGGCGCTGCGACAATATGTCGCCAGCAGAAGTCGAGCGGCGAATTGCGGATACTAATTACCAATCATGCGCTGGCCAACCGTGCCGGCTCAGAGTTGTACGTACGTGACCTGGCGATTGGCTTACTCAGACGCGGACACGAAGCAACCGCATACAGCGCGAAGCTGGGTGAAGTGTCACAGGAGATCAAAGCGGCTGGAGTGCCGGTGATCGCGGATTTCAATGAACTGACTTTCCAGCCGGACATTATCCATGGGCACCATCATCTGGACACGATGACGGCACTGCTGCGGTGTCCCGAGACGCCGGCGATATATGTTTGCCACGGTTCCATACCGTGGGAAGAGGCGGCGCCGCTATTTCCTCGAATTCTGCGTTACGTCGCAGTTGATCATGCTTGTCGCGATCGTATGATCTTTCAGGATGCGATCCCGCCGAATCGGATTCTCGTCATTCTTAACTTTGTCGATCTGGGACGATTCACGCCGCGCCCCCAACTTCCATCTCGGCCACGATCAGCGCTGATATTTAGCAATCAGGCGAGTGAAAAGACGCATCTCCCGGCAGTTCGTAGCGCTTGTGAGCGCGCGGGGATCCACCTCGATGTGGTGGGATCGGGCGCGGGTAAATCCTGCGCCGAACCAGAAGCGGTGCTGGGAAAGTACGACATCGTTTTCGCCAAAGGTCGGGCCGCCCTCGAAGCGCTTGCCGTCGGCACCGCGGTAGTTTTGTGCGACGCGGCCGGCGCTGGGCCG
>DATGVD010000418.1:0-2883 GCA_035300785.1 Pyrinomonadaceae bacterium
CATCCATGGCGATCGTCATTCTGGTTCGGAATCTTCCCGGAAGCGCCAACAGAACCAAGGCGTGATCCACCATGCTTACGTGGTTGCAGATGAACACTAACGGCCCGCGAGCGTTCCGCAAATGTTCCTTGCCTCGGATTCCGGGCCAACCCATGACGCGCGTGGCCGGCAGAACAATCAGGTAAAGCAGCGCAAGTCGCAGCCAGCTCAACGGCCAACGCTGTTGCCATTTTGGATATGGATACGGCGCTGCTTCCTGGTGAGCGCCTTCGCGAATTAGCTTTTCAACTTCGGCTAATGTGGTTGCATCTGTGAAAGCAGTTTCATCGATCTCTAATTGATAGCGATCCTCGAGCGCACTCAACAACTCGACCCGGCCGAGCGAATCAAGCTTTAGATCCGCTCCCAGCTTTGAAGATGGGCCAAGTGTTACTGGTACGTCCTTGCTGATGCGCGCGATGATCTCAACCAGGTCGTTCGGGTGGCCGAGTGTAGAAGCAGTGGTAGGGTAAGAGATCCGAGTTGCCTGTGCCAACTCAACTCTCACGACTTCTGCGACAATCTGCTTTCGGACCTTCTGTGTTGCGGTGCGCGGAAAATCTTCACCCTGCCAAACAAACCAGCGACGGATTTGCTGGTGCGGCGCCAGCAATTCATTCAGCCGGCTGACCGCACCTTCTACGTTCGCGTGATCGTCGCGGAGGATCAGCACCGCGAGCGGCTCCGGCCCATGGGGGCCTTCGCTTTCGATGACCACACCGGCTTTTATCTCAGGTTGGCGACCGAGCACGAGCTCAATGTCTGCCGGGTAAATGTTTAAGCCGGCTGAGGTCACAATCACCTCTTTTTTTCGGCCTTTGAAATAGAGGTTTCCTTCAGCGCCGATCTCGCCCACATCGCCGGTGGGAAACCAACCGGTTTCTTCGGCTCTTGATTGCCCGTCTTCCTTCCAATATCCGGACGAAACGTTCTCCCCACGCACCAGAATTTCGCCGTCCCCGGCCAGTTTCACTTCCTGACCCGGCAGTACTTTGCCGATGGAGCCGCGCCCCTGCTTGAACGGGTGGTTAACGCTAATTAGTGACGCAGTCTCAGTCATGCCGTAACCTTGAATCACGGCGAAGCCCAACCGCCGCCAGAACTCCTCGGTATCCGGATGGAGCGTCGCGCCGCCTGAGACGAAGGCCCAGAACTTCCAACCGAACATGTTATGAATCCTGCGAAACGTCCACCAGCGCCGCAGAAAATTTCGGCCGGCCGACGAGGCAATCGCGCTGCGAAGTCTGTCCAACTCCCCACGTGCTTCGTAGTCGCTCTCGATCTTTTCTCGCACCGCATCGAGAATGCGCGGCACGGTGATGACGACGGAGACGCGCTCGCGTTTGACCGTTTCCACGATCTGTGATGGGCTCAGAGACTCTTGAAAGAAAACTTCGCCACCGAGCAATTGCGGCACGAAGATGCCCATGAATTGTCCGAAGACATGGCTCAACGGCAGTAGATTGAGAAAACGAACGGGGTGAAACAGGCGCTCCCATTTCAGATGGCGCTTAATCTCCCGATCGAGCGGCGTCAGATTCGCCATGAGATTGCGGTGAGTAATGACAACGCCTTTAGGCTCAGCCGTGGTTCCGGATGTGAAGACGATCTCTACAGCATCGTCGTAACGGTCGTCCGTTATGGGATAAGGGTTTGAGGAATGATGCGAGATCTGAGAGCTTAGTTCATCGAGCTCGATCACCGGCAGTGTTTGTTCGACTAATCCGGAAGTGGTCGCGTCACACAACGCAAGCTTTGCCTTAACCTGCGCTTCAACTCGTTTGACGAATCCGGGCTCGCTCTGAAGATCAAGCGGCACGACGATCACTCCGCGAAGCAGACATCCAAAGAAGGCTGAAACCCACTCGGGACTGTTCCTGGCCCAGAGCAAAACGCGTTCGCCTTTTTCGATCCCTCGCGCTTCCAGTTCCCTGGCAAACTGCAGAGAGGTTTTCGCAATCTCACGGTATGACCAGCGCTTGACTCTTAGTCCCTCCCTGTGAACAAACGCAGGCTCATTGCCCCGTGACAGAAAATCTTCCAGGTAAGTTGCGAGGGTTTTGTGCATCAATCCTAAATCCAGAGAAATGGGCTAATAGCGGAATCGTAGAGCGATTTGGAGCTTACTTCAATCCTGCGATGGGCGCGCAGCAACTAATGCAGGCATCGAGGTGTTCGCGGAGTGGAACAGAACAAAGGTTGGCTCAAAGGTAAGGCCTTTTCAGCGTGAAGATTGCGCCCTCCCTCACCGCCCCACCCCAGCCGGGCTGCCCGTCTGGGGACCCCGGGGTCGGGCTACTGCCCCAATACGCGGTTCGCGATATGAGCTATGCGGACGGGGACATCCGCGCTCCCAGTACCAAGCCGCCGCCTAATTCATCAGTCATGACTCATCACTCATGATCACTCATGATCAGTCATGACTCATCACTCATGAATCACTCATGATCACTCATGACTCGTCACTCTTCTATTACGCAGCAGTGGCGACCGCGCTGGGTCGAATGACGGTTTCGGCGAAACGTTCCATTTCTTCGAGCTGCGGGCTGCATTGCAGCAGCAGCAGATCAATGCCCGCGGCTTCGAATTCCGCGATGCGTTTGGCAACCTGCTCGGGCGTGCCTACTAAGCCGGAACGCAAACCCCGGTTCGACACGGAGTAGTCTTCGAGTGAAACCTGCTGCTCCAGTTTCGTGCCCGCCAACCATTGCTGGTAATTCTGGTAACCGGCGGCGGATTGTTTGACATTGGTAATGCGCGCCAGCTCCTGCTTCGCTTCACTTTCAGTCGAACGCACGATCGTATAGGCGGCCACGCCGTATTTCATCGGCGGCAGATTCAGAC
>DATGVD010000419.1:0-2750 GCA_035300785.1 Pyrinomonadaceae bacterium
AGACGCTGGGCTGAAAAGAGCCTTTAGCCGGTTTGTTAGTTGGGAAGCGTTAGGCACGATCAATAACAAAGCAACCAGCGCAGCGACTCCTGAGAAGATTGTGACTCTGGGGTGTTCTTTGATTCCCGTGAGAACCAGCTCGGCGGTATTTGAGATATACGTCAGCGCTGATTTCCACGTGTCACTGGATGCATGGGTTTGGATTTTCGGCTTGTGCCGCGTTGCTGATTCCAGTGAGGTCTTAGTGCTGATGCGCCGCAGCGCCGCATTATGTTCGGCCATCGACAATGGCTCGGCCGATGTTTCCCCCAGAAGCTCCAGTCGTAATTTTTTCAGATCAGCCGCTAGCTCGCTGACGGTTTGGTACCGTTGCTCACGCCTCTTGCTTAGCGCTTTCGCTACCAGTTGCTGAAACTCGAGCGGCACGTCGTCGAAGAACCGCAGCTTGGCGGGCTGTCGCCTCAGAATCAAAGCGACGACCTCGTTTCGCGTGCGGGCTTCGAAAGGCGTGACTCCGGTGATCATCTCGTGCAGGACTACTCCGAAACTCCAGATGTCCGCCCGTTCGTCCACCGGACGTTCGCGCAGATGCTCAGGCGACATGTACCTGACCGTGCCCATCTGTGTGCCCGGTTCAGTGTGCACGTGCGCGATAGTCGAGTTCTCGTTGATTTTGTTGAGTCCTGAGTAGCTCTCGTTCAGCTTGGCCAGACCAAAGTCCAGCACCTTAACGTAGCCGTCCTCACGGAGCATTATGTTTTCCGGTTTGATATCACGATGGACCACGCCGGCCGCGTGCGCCACCGTCAGCGCCGCCGCGACCTGTTCAGCCACGGTCAGTGCGTCCGCCAGGCTTAACGGGCCCCGCGAGATCCGCTCGCGCAACGTAATCCCCTCGATGAGTTCCATCGCGATGAAGTGACGGCCGTCGGTGGTCTTGCCGACTTCATGAATTACGCAGACGTTGGGATGATTCAGTGCTGAGGCGGCGCGAGCTTCCTGCGCAAAGCGCCGCACCCGATGCTGATCTTTGGCGAAATCCGATGATAGAAGTTTGAGCGCGATCTTTCGGCCCAGGCGGGTGTCTTGAGCCAGATAAACCTCGCCCATTCCGCCGGCAGCCAGCGGCGAAATGATCTTGTACGGACCGATCTGCTGGCCGGCAAACAGTCGGCCAAAGGCATCGGCAAGGAAGTCGGCGGCCACTTCGTAAGCGGGCAAGTCGAGAAAACTTCCATCCTGTTCGTGCGCTCCCAGCAGCGATTCCACCTCCACGCGCAGAGCTTCATCCTCGCCGCATGCCTGGCTCAGAAAGCCGGCACGCTTTTCCGGTGCGCACGCCAGCGTCGAATGAAAGAGTCGGTCGATTTGCTGCCAGCGGTCGGCTTTTATTTCGGGTGTCATTACTCAGTTTCGGCGTTTCCCCAAGAGAGCTTGGCGGTGCCTTTCTTAAGGTCCCAGGAATTTGGGGTCTCAAGAATTAAAGCGTGAGCCAAGGCAAAAATCCCTCAGCCGCAAAACCGTGATGAATTACTCCAGTTGTAGCCTTAGCCACGCCCGCGCCAGCTTCCAATCGCGCTCGACAGTGGCGTGGCCAATACCCAGAACTTCTGCTGTCTCCTCAATTGAGAGCCCTCCGAAAAAGCGCAGCTCGACGATTTGAGCTTTCTGCGCATCGAATGTCGTCAGGCGTTCCAGTGCCTCGTGTACGGCCAGGAATTTGATTTCGGGATTGACGCTCACTTGCTGGTCACCGTCAAACGATACGCGGAATTGTTCTCCGCCGCGCTTAGCCGCCTGACGGCTGCGGGCGTGATCAACCAGAATATTTCGCATGACTCTGGCGGCCAGGCCATAAAACTGCGCGCGACTCTGCCACTCAACTTTCTGCTGATCCACCAGCCGCAGATAGGCTTCGTTTACCAGGGCCGTCGGCTGTAAGCTGTGATTATCGCGCTCGCGGCGCAGATAACGGACCGCCAGGCGCCGCAGCTCGTCATAGACCAGCGGCATAAGCTGCTCGAGCGCAGTAGCATCGCCGCCGCTCCACTTCAACAGTAGGTCGGTAATATTTTCAGGGGCGTGGCCAGACATGCTTCGTCCGCTGTTTCGTTCCCAAATTTGTTACTAATTCAACTAAATAATGGCCTGCCTTAAACGAGGGGCTCAATTCTAACACTTTTTGGTGAGGGGATTTGGGCGCGGGCTACGCTATAGCATCTGAACCAGGTTTTACAATGAAACGAACCCCACGCGAATTGAAAACGCTCTCCCATTGAGATGGCGGAGCCGGCGAAAGAATTTCCCAGACGCTCACCCGTTGGGAATCCGACGCCGGCTCCGTCTGTTTTTCCTGCCAACCGGCACGGCCAGTCGCTATTGCACAATCCGCCAGTTGTTATCCGCTGCGGTAGGAATGTTCTTGTGTCGCTCAACCCAGTCGATAATTAGCTCGCGCACTTCTTCGCTCGAACGGTAGATGACCGGCGCATCCTTGTACATCGTGAAGCCGCCGCCGCCGTTCACGCGATAGTTGTTGGTTACCACCCGGAGCTTTTGGGTGGGCGACAATATCTGTCCCTTGAACTTCAAATTCTGTATCCGCTGGCCGAACGGTTTCCTTAAATCGATTTCGTAAGTGACGCCCTCAGCGATGTCAAAGTTGTAGCCGGGAATGCGCTGGTCGACGAGTTCATCCAGGGTCTTAACTGGCTGGTACTCGCGAAAGTAGAGCGCGGAATGTTCCAGCG
>DATGVD010000420.1:0-3879 GCA_035300785.1 Pyrinomonadaceae bacterium
CGTGTGCTCTTCAAACCTGAACCGCAATACACGGAAGAGGCGCGCAAGGACAACATTACGGGAACCGTTGTCCTGCGCGTAGTGTTTTCGCGCACCGGCGAAGTAACAAACATTCGCGCAATGCAATCTCTTCAAGGCGGCTTGACTGAGAAAGCGATCGCCGCAGCGCGGCAGATCAGATTTGTGCCCGCAACCCGTAACGGCCAACCCGTTTCGATGTACATGCAGTTGGAGTACAACTTCAATCTGTATTGATCCTTTTTTTGGAGCAGTGCGGCGACTTGTCGCCGCTTTTAAAGCGCTGACAAGTCAGCGCCCTCCAAAATTTGCGGCCATCGCGAGAAGCTTTGGCTGCATCAATGCAGTTGACATTTGCAAGCTCTCTCTCTTTTCACGTTCTATCCCCAGAGCATACGGGAACAAGAGGCTGAGGTTGGGTCTCTAACCAGCGGAACAAACAAACTTCACGCGACGACCCGGACCGTGGCGTGCTCTCTCGAACTGTGTCGAAGGAGGAGACGATGCGTCGAAAATTCTTTCTCAAATCCCTTTCAGTTTTAGCTGTGTCGGCCGCGGCCATCATGGGCCTGGCGTCGCTCAGAAGTTCAGGCGGAGTTGTCTTGGCGCAAAACGGAGCAACGCAGGGCCAGCTTCAAGCTCTCGATTCAAGCGGAAAACCAAAAGCTTTGTGTCCGCTCAAGCACACCAGTGCCAAAGCAGAGATCAGCGGATTTCTCTCACGCGTGGTCGTGACGCAGGAGTTTGAGAATCCGTTCGATGAAAAGATCGAAGCCGTCTACACTTTTCCGCTGCCGCAAAATGCGGCGGTCGACGACATGACGATGGTCGTCGGCGATCGCACTGTCCGCGGTAAGATCCTGCGACGCGAAGAGGCGGAAGCGGTCTATGAAGCCGCGAAAACAAACGGGCAGACAGCCAGTTTGCTGAATCAGGAGCGCCCAAACATCTTCACGCAATCGGTCGCCAACATTCTCCCCGGCGAACAAATCAAGATTACGATCAGCTATGTCGAGACTCTGAGATACGAAGATGGCGCGTATGAATTCGTTTTCCCGATGGTAGTCGGGCCGCGTTACATTCCCGGCCCGGCGACGGGGGCCCCAGTGAATGCCCAGGTGAATGCAAAGGGAAACGGTTTTGCCACCAACACGGATCGGGTTCCTGACGCCTCGCGCATCACGCCTCAGCCAGTACCCGAAGGCATGCGCGTCGGTCACGACATTTCACTGGACGTTACCCTGGATGCCGGAGTCCCGATCGATGGGCTCAGCTCGAAAACGCACGAGGTTAATGTTGAGCGTCCCGACGACCATCGTGCCCGGGTCACGCTCAAGGACCAGGCGGCGATTCCCAACAAGGATTTCATTCTTCGTTACGATGTTGCGGGCAGGAAAATCGAAGATGCTTTGCTGACCCACGCTTCGGACAAGGGTGGGTACTTCACCTTAATTCTGCAACCACCCCTGCGAGTCACGGCTGAAGATGTCACGCCCAAGGAACTCGTGTTCGTGCTGGACACCTCCGGGTCGATGTACGGCTTTCCGATCGAGAAAGCTAAAGAGACTATGAAGCTCGCGCTCGACAATCTCTATCCTTCCGACACTTTCAACCTGATCACATTTTCAGGCGATGAGCACATTCTGTTTCCCGCCCCGGTGCCGGCGACAAAGGAAAACCTGGCCAAAGCGCAGGCGTTCCTCGAATCTCGGCAAGGCGGTGGTGGGACGGAAATGATGAAGGCGATCAAGGCTTCGATGGATCCGTCCGACGCTTCTGATCACGTGCGCATCGTCTGCTTCATGACCGATGGTTACGTAGGTAACGACATGGAGATCATCGGCGAAGTGCAGAAGCATCCGAACGCGCGCGTGTTCGCTTTCGGCATCGGCGGCAGCGTAAATCGATTCCTGCTTGACGGCATGGCGAAATACGGCCGCGGCGAAGTCGAATACGTGGCGCTGAACGATGACGGCTCAGCCGCTGCGCGGCGTTTTCACGAACGCGTGCGCAATCCTTTGCTGACGGATATTTCGGTCGATTGGAATGGATTGCCCGTGGCTGATGTCTATCCAAAGACTATTCCCGATTTGTTCGGCGCCAAGCCGGTGATTCTGAGCGGACGCTACACTGGCGCCGGGAAGGGCGTGATTCGCTTGAAAGGAAAAATGTCGGGCGTCGATTTCGTTCGCGAGATTCCGGTCGATTTCTCCAAAGCGGAATCACAGAACGATGTGCTCTCGACTCTTTGGGCGCGGACGCGCGTCGATGATTTGATGAGCCAGGACTTCAAAGGCGCGCAGCAGGGCGTAATGAAGGACGATGTGAAACAAGCCGTCATTCAACTCGGCCTCGACTATCGTTTGATGACCCAATTCACTTCGTTTGTCGCGGTCGAAGAAATGATCGTCACCGATGGCGGCCAGCCGCGGCGCATCGATGTGCCGGTGGAAGTGCCCGAGGGCGTGAATCGCGAAGCGGTGTCTGGTGCAAACTACGGCACTGTGATTTCGAGTAGACAAATCCAGAATCTCCCCATGGCGGGCCGCGCGATGGCTCAGATGGTCTACATGAATCCAGGAACGGCTACCACGGTCGTCACGAGATCCGGTTCGAACGCCAAAGCCAAGGCTCCACGCGCTGGCGGAGGAGGTGCTGGCGGAAGTAGTTCAGGGCCCGCGAGCACCGGAAACGCAGCGCCTGCTCCCGCCAGAGCAAGCGGGACTGTCGCGATTGATGGCCTGAGCGAAGCGGACGCCGTAAGAAATCTCTCGCCCGAAGAGCAGAAGCGCGCGCAGCTACAGTCAAGGTTTCATCCGACTTTGCTGGCGGTCATCGATCGTTTGAAGGACAGCAAACTCAAGGCCAGTCCGGATGAAGCCAAATTCATTCACAACGGCAAGGCCGAGATTCAAATCTGGTTGACCGACAAATCAGATGAAACTTTGGCAAAGTTGAAAGAGCTGGGCTTTGAACTCGTGCTCGATCCAAAAACTGCGAAGCTGGTCATCGGTCGTCTGCCGATCGAGAAGCTGGCAGCGCTCGCGGAGCTGAAATCAGTCCGTTATGTGGCTCCGCAGATGGCGAGCAACTAGGCCGTCAGAGGCTAACCGCAGAGGAAGCAGAGGTTCCCGCAGAGGTCGCAGAGAACAGCACACTCTGCGTTTCTCTGCGAGTTCCTCGGCGGCCTCTGCGGTTAAAAAATCTTTCTTCACCGATTCCGACCATTGCGCACGGGTGGTAACTTGCGACACGAGCTGTCGTACAATACTGCCGGATGAATCTGGAACTGGCACGCGGTCTTTCGATTCGCAAATCACCAATCAACGGCAGGGGTTGCTTCGCGACGATTAGTTTTCGCCGCGGCCGCAAGATTGCGGAGTATACCGGCGAACGCATTCCCGATCTCGAAGCGCAACGCCGCGCGCACCGAACCAAGCTGCGCATCTGTGACGTCGATGGGCGCTGGAGCCTGGACGGCAGCCGCGGCGGCAATGGCACGCATTACATCAATCACTCATGCGAGCCGAACGCTTACATGAAAACCATCTACGGCCATGTCTTGTTCTTTGCTTTGCGCGACATTCGAGCCGGTGAAGAGATCACCGTTGATTACGTGGACACGCTTCATCCGGATTCGAAGCGTTGTTACTGTGGCGCCAGGAGTTGTCGCGGGACGATCAATAAGAGCCAGCAATAAGAGCCAGAGTCAGTAGCGCGAAGGAGGCCAGGAATGAACGCAGTATTCAAAACTGCTCATCCGTATGCCGAAGACGAAATGAATCTTCCGGTCGCAAGCGTCGACGCCGCAATTCCTTTTTACGAAACGGTGATGGGATTCCGGGTTATGTCGCGGAATGA
>DATGVD010000421.1:0-5235 GCA_035300785.1 Pyrinomonadaceae bacterium
CGTTGCCAAAGAAAGCCGTCGAGGCATTCTTCGCTACGGCGTCGATGCTCTGGATCTTTCCCATGACCGGCAGCTTGTCGCGATCCAGACCGCGCGAAAGCTGGCCGCTGATCAATTGCCAACTGTCGCCGCGATCGTCGCTGCGGAAAAGTTTGTCGGCGGCAAAGTAAAGGCGCGTGTGCGAATGCGGACTGATGATGAAAGGCGAGTCCCAATTCCAACGCAGAGGTTCTTCACCGCGGCCGACTTGCGGCGTAATACCCAGGCGCTCGCCGGTGCGTTTGTCATCGCGCACCAGGTTGCCGTTTTGCAGCTCGGCATAAATCGTGTTCGGATCCTCCGGATCGACCTGGCTGCGGAAACCATCGCCGCCCTGCGTCACGAACCAATCGCTGTTGACGATACCAGAGGCATTGCGCGTGCGCGACGGACCGCCGAACGCGAAATTGTCCTGCGCGCCACCGAACACGTTATAGAACGGCGTCGCGTTGTCGGTCGTCACATCATAGAACTGCGTTACCGGGAGATTGGCTTTGAAGTCCCAGTTGGCGCCGCGATCAAAGCTTTCGTACACTCCGCCGTCACAGCCAACGAGATAGTGATCGTTATTGTTCTGATCGATCCAGATTTCGTGGTTATCGACATGCTTGGATTTCTCGCCGAGGCGCCGGATGGTGCGCCCGCCATCGTCCGAGACCATCAGAAAGACGTTCATCACATAAATGCGGTCGACGTCTTTTGGATCGGCGACGATGCGCGCGTAGTACATCGCGCCCGCGTCAAAGTCGTTGCGTTTTTCCCAACTGCCGCCGCGATCGTTCGAACGAAAAATTCCGCCCTTGCGATCAGCCGCTTCAATCGTCGCGTAAACCACATTTGGATCGACTGGCGAAATCGCGATCCCAATCCGACCCATCTCCGTCGTCGGCAATCCGGTGCGCACCTTGTTCCAGGTCGCGCCGGCATCGGTCGATTTATAGAGCGCGCTCTCCGGCCCGCCGTCGACGAGCGTCCACATGTGACGACGACGTTGGTACGACGCCGCGTAAATCGTGTCCGGGTCGCGCGGGTCGATCGCCACATCGGTCACGCCGGTGTTCTCGCTAATCTTCAGAATCTGTTTCCAGGTCTTGCCGCCATCGATGGTCTTGTAAAGACCGCGCTCTCCACCCGGCCCCCACAAAGGCCCCTGCGCCGCGACGTAAACGATGTTCGAGTCTTTTGGATCGATTGCGATGCGGCCGATGTGTTCAGAAGTTTTGAGGCCCACGTTCTTCCAGCTCTTGCCGCCATCGTCCGAACGATAGACGCCGTTGCCGTACGAGACGCTGCGCTGGCTGTTGTTCTCGCCGGTGCCCACCCACACCGTCAGGGGGTTCTTCGGGTCGAGCACGATGCAGCCGATGGAATACGAGCCTTCGCGATCGAAGACCGGCGTCCAGGTGATGCCGGCGTTGACGGTTTTCCAAACTCCGCCCGATGCGGCCGAGACAAAATAATGAGCAGCGTTGTTCGGATCGACGGCGATCCCGCTGATCCGTCCCGAGGTAAACGCCGGACCAATCGATCGCAACCGCAATCCATTGAAAGTCGGCGTGGACATTGGGTCGCGTGGCCCGGCTCCGGCTTCGCCTTCCGGCCGCTGCTCGTCGCTTCCCTGCCCCTCGGGTTTCTTCGGTTCAGCAGGTTTCGCAGCTTCTGGAGACGCTTGCGGTTTCCCGGACGCCTCCTGACCGGCTTTCGGCTTTGCCTGATTCTCGGTTGGTTTCTGATCTTGCGCTGAGACGACAATCGGCGTTGCGACCAGAAGCACGATCAAGAATAGCGAGAACAAAAAACCGTTTGATTTAAGATTCACTTCGGCACACCTCAACATAAGTCATGACTCCTTGCGAGTTTGATACGCAGCTAAGCGCGTCGTGGTTACACGTAGCGCTTAATTGAGTGTGGTGGGAGGCAAACATTCTCGGCGCGGCGTCGACTATTGCCCACCGCTAATTACCGTCGAGATATTCTTCTCCTTCAGCATCCGATTGAAGTTGCTGAGATCAGTCGCCATCACGCCATCAAGCCGTTTGTGCAAGTCAGCCAACTGGGCTTTGAACATCGCATGCACTTCCTGCTGTTGTTTGTTCGGTGGGTAGTCGCCGGTAGCGATACCCCCTCCCAGGTAAGTCATCTTACCGATCAGCTTCGCCGGAAAGCGTGTTGTGTCCTGACCCTGGCCGCTGTACTTGCGCTGAATCAGGCCGTCCTCGATGTCGGTTAATTTCTTCTCGAAATCGTCGGCGGCGGTCTTCACGTCAGCACTGCCACTCTGGTCTGCGCGAAGCTTGTTCAGTTGTGCTCGGATGGTTTCGATTTGGTTCACCATGTCGGCTGCCGATTCCAGATCCTTGCGCAATTCAAACAGCATCGCAGTCTGTTTCTGAGTGTCAGCCTCAGTGGCGCCATCGTTTGGATCCTTCAAAATCGTAAGCGACTGACTGCCTGCGTCCTGACCATCCACGGTCAATTTCACCGTGTAGATCCCTGGCGGCACGAGCACCGTCATGCGTCCGCCTTCAGGCAGTGGCCGCCACCCTTCCGCGTTAAGCTTCACGTCAGGCGCATATAACGGCGCGGTGCGTAGGCGAACTTCTTTCGAGTTTTCAGTGCGCAGGTTCCACCAAACGCGATTCAGACCCGCGTTGCGTGTACCGCGAATCGTCTGCACGGTGTTGCCTTTCGCATCGACGACCTTGACTGACACATCGCGGCTCGGCGCGGACTTCAGATAGTAATTGATCGATGCGCCGTAAGGCGGATTCTGCCCGGCCGTCGGATCGTCGGAAGAGGCATACGGCAACGTGATGCCGCGGAAGCGATAAGTCGCGTGGATCGGGAACAAGTGGGCATTTGAATTCATCACCTCAGCGGTCATCTGCTGAATCGGCGCGATGTCATCCATGATCCAGAAACCACGACCATAGGTCGAGATTACGAGATCGTTGAAGTGCTCCTGCACGGTGATCCAGTACACCGGCGCATGCGGCAGATTGTTTTGCAGCGGTTGCCAGTTCGCGCCATCGTCGTACGAAACGTAGATTCCGTTTTCAGTGCCGGCGTAAAGCAAACCCTGACGCACGGGATCTTCGCGCACGCAATGCGCGTAACTCAGCATCGAGTGCGGAATGCCGTTCGTGATCAGCTTCCACGTCTTTCCGTAATCGGCCGTCTTGTAGATCCACGGGTCGCGGTTGTTTTCCTGATGGCCATCGACGGTGATGTACGCAAGGCCGGCGTTGTAGCGCGAGGCTTCAATGTTGCTGACGGTGCCCCACGGAAGCATGTTCGGAATGTTCTTGGTAACGTTCGTCCAGGTCTTGCCGCCGTTGCGAGTGATTTGCACCTGACCATCGTTTGTGCCGGCCCAAATCGTGCCGGCTTCTTTCGGTGATTCGGCGATAGCGAAGACTACGCCTGCGTATTCAACACCGATGTTGTCGCCAGTCAAACCGCCAGAAAATCCCTGCCGGCTCTTATCATTCAAAGTCAGATCGGGACTGATTACTTGCCAGCTATTGCCGCCGTCCGTCGTCTGATGTACGAACTGGCTGCCGACATATACCTTATTGTGATCGTGCGGCGAGATCGTTAGCGGCATTGTCCATACGAATCGATATTTGAGATCGGCGGCGACACTGCCACTGGCGTTTTCCGGCCACACTTCGACGTTGCGCGCTTGTCCGGTTTTCAGATTGAAGATTTCGACGATGCCGCCGACGCTACCTGAACCAGAAGCGCTCGACCAGATGATGTTGTTGTCCGTCGGATCGGGAGTGGACCAACCGCTTTCACCGCCCGCGATACCGATCCAGGCGCTGCGCGGAATGCCTCCACCGAAACCTCCGCCTCCGCCGCCGCCACCGCCGCCACCGGTGCCGGTGCGGCTGGGGCCACGATATGATGGGCCGTCCTGCCGATTGCCGTAAACGTAATAAGGGATCTGATTGTCGGTGGTGACGTGATAGAGCTGGCCGTTAGGAAGCTGAATCCTCTGCCAGGTTCGTCCGCGCGTTACCGAAAGACTGATGCCGGCATCGTTAGCAACCGCAATCCGATCCGGCTGAGTCGGATCGATCCAAATGTCATGATTGTCGCCACCGGGACTAGCGGCAAAACCACCGCCACCGCCGCCACCACCACCACCGGGCCCACCGCCGCCAACCAGCGTTTGGCCGCCGTCGGTCGAAAGACCATAAGGATTCGTCAGGAAGTGGACTTCGTTTTCATTGTCGGGGGATACCTCGACGCGAAAATAATAATGAGTGCGCCCGCCCATTCTGCGGTCGTAACTAACCAGCCGCCAGTTCTCGCCGCCATCGTCCGAGCGCCACAGTTTGCCGCTATCAGTCTCCTGTCCTTGATAAGGAACACCGTCGCCGGCTTCGATTAGCGCGTAGATCCGTTTCGGATTGGAGCGCGCGATCGCCAGCCCCCATTTACCAGTCGTGCGTGTCGGTAAACCGTGGCCCGCTATCTTTGTCCAGGTAGCGCCTTCGTCGTGAGACACAAAGAGACCGCTGCCTGGGCCGCCGCTTTCCCTTCCCCACGTGTGAATCACGAGCGGCCACATGCCGGCAAACAAAGTGCGTGGATTATTGGGATCCATCACTAAGTCTGAGCAGCCAGAGTTCTCATCGGTGAAGAGAACTCGGTCCCAGGTCTTTCCCCCATCAGTCGTCCGAAACACTCCGCGTTCCTGCTGTGGTCCGTAAGCGTGACCAACTGCACAGGCCATTACGATGTCCGGGTTCTTTGGATCAATGGCGAGGTGCCCGATGCGGCCGGTCTTTTCCAGGCCCATCAATTTCCACGTCTTGCCCGCGTCGGCAGATTTGTAAATTCCCTGCCCAACTGAGATGTGACTGCGAATCCACGCTTCGCCGGTGCCGGCCCAAACGACGTTCGGATCGGACGGCGCGATCGCCAGTGAGCCGATCGAAGAGACTGGTTGCCCATCGAAGATCGGCTCCCAGTGGATGCCGCCGTCAATCGTCTTGAAAATTCCGCCGGATGCCGAACCGGCGTAGTAAACATACGGCTGGCCAGGCACACCGACGATCGACGTGGTGCGATTGCCGACCGGCCCGATGTATCGCCAACGCAACGCGTCGGTGTTTTGCTGCGCGTGCACGCTCACCAAAGAAACGCCGAAGCAAGTAACTACGGCCGCCAGTAGTAGTGTAATTC